>JAKURY010000032.1 GCA_022452145.1 Acidimicrobiales bacterium
GGAGCGGGCGAGCACGCCGTCGGTGGCCCACGGGCCGGCAATCGGCACCCCGTCGGCTGCGTAGCCGTAGACGGGTGAGTGGGCCGAGCCGCCGTCGCCAAGTTGGTCGGCGAGGCAGACGGGGTGCGAGTGGTGGTGGTAGGTGCCCATTGCGGAGTGTCCCGGACATACGTCGAGGTCGTAGACCTCGGCGGCGGGGGCGAGGTTGAACCAGGTCTGCTCGTTCGCCCAGGACTGTCCGTCGCCCCAGTTGAAGACGGCGACGCCGTTGACCCAGAGTCCGATGACGCCGAGGCCAGTGGCGCCGGGCTCAGTGGCCTCGACGGGTTCGATCGGGAACCAGGCGTCCCAGTCCTGGCGGGTGGGACAGGCTGGTCCCGGTGGCCAGAAGCCGTATCCGGTGCCCGGCAGGTCCCGGCAACCGGTGCTGGCATAGCCGAGGTCCTGGCCGAAGTCGAGGGTGTCCCCGGCGTCTGCGAGTGGGTGCCCCTCCCGGAAGTCGGTGTCGGCCCTTGGGCGGTCCTCGAGGAAGGCGGCGCCGGCGTCCGTGAGCAGGTGCGTGTAGTCAGGGATCCCGGTGGCCAGCACGTGGACGTAGTCGACGCCTTCGACAGTCGCCAGTTCGACGGACTGCACGTCGACCGGGATGGGGCCGTCGTCCTCAATCACGGCCGCAGTGTGGCCGTCGGGGTTGAGGATCCAGGTGGCGAGCAGTGCGTCCGACCCTTCCGGGACGGGCACGGCCGTCGTGGTCGTCGTGGTCGTCGTGGTCGTCGTGGTCGTCGTGGCCGTCGTGGCCGTCGTGGCCGTCGTGGCCGTCGTGGTGGCCGGTTCCTGAGTCGTAGTTGGCGCGACCGTGGCCGTAGGCGCAGTCGTGGCGGGAGCCTGAGTCGTAGTTGGTGCGGCGGAGGTCGTGGTGACGAGTGCGTTCGTTTCCGCGCTGCCACCGCACGCGGAGACCACCAGAAGCACGACCAGGACAACAGCGCGCTTCGCGGTCATATTTTCTCTCATTTCATCCGCCAGAAATTCTGGGCTGATTCGCTCAACGCCGACTCCAAGATTCTGTTAACGCTCCTCCTCGTACATCGTGGATTCCGCCAGCCGGACCGCCCGAACCGTAGTGGTCTCGTCACAGGCCCTACGGTGGCCGCATGGCCCAGGCCGAGCGGCGGGCCGGAAGAGGAGCAAAACCATGGGCGCCGACGGCACCTGGAACATGACCATGAAGACTCCGATGGGCGAGCAGGCGGGAACTCTCACGCTGACCACCGACGGCGGCACCCTCACCGGCACCATGGGCGGCCCGCAGGGAACGATGGAACTGGAGAACGGCACGGTCGATGGTGACAACCTGGCGTGGACCGTCAACATGACCTCGCCGATGCCCATCACCATCGAGGCCACGGCCACCGTCGACGGCGATGCAATCAGCGGCGAGGCCAAGTTGGGTGCTTTCGGGACTGCGCCGTTCAGCGGCACCCGGACCTGACGCACCCACTGTCTGGCCCAGCCGCCCGACCCCCAGCAGGGTCAGGTCCGCCGGCGGGTGGCTCCTGCCCACCAGTCACCCGGCTTGAGGCGTAGGCCGAATCCCAGCCGCCCGTTCAGCCAGAGCATCAGCCCACGTAGGCGGGTGGCCGCCAGGCGACGGCCGATCCGGTGGCGTCGCTTCGTGAAGTCCTTGTTGTACGGACAGACCCGGATGCAGATCATGCAGTCGCTGGCGATCTGGCCCCAGTAGGAGAAGCACTTCTCGCCGTCGACCGACCACTTGCGCACGCCACCGATGGACGACCGGTTGAGTTTCACCGAGACCGGTCCGGCTGCCGGGATCGCCTTCGGTGGGCAGGCATCCGTGCAACGTCGACACCCCTCGCAGAAGGCGGTGACTCCGAACTCGATCGGTGCGTCGTGGGCCACCGGGGCGTCGGTGAAAACCTTTCCGAACCGGACACGCGGCCCGTACTCGGGCGTGATGACCAGGCCGTGCCTGCCGTACTCGCCGAGCCCGGCCTGAAGGGCCTGAGGGATGACCAGCGCCGAGTCGTTGAGGCTGGGTACCGCCTTGTAGCCGAGGTTCCGGAGCCACTGTGCCGTGGCCAGCAGGACGAGGACGTCCTTTGAGTACCCCAGCCCGGTCGCCGCTCCGGACAGAGCCGACGGCACGGTGTCAACCAGGTCGTGGTCCATGGCCTGTCCCAACACGATGACGCTGGTCAGACCGGCGGGCAGGTCGACCGGACGTCCCTCGTTGGCGTGTCGGGCGTACCGCTCCGTGTAGACCCACCGCTCGTCGTGGGCACAGATCCCGACCAGGTCGGCCCCGAAGGCCCGGGCCACCTGCTTCACGGTCGCCGTCGCCTCGTCGGGCGTACCTAGGTCGAATCGGTCCTCCGGGCCGTCGCGCAGTTGTGTGAGCGGGCTCAGAAACCCGTCGCGGAGGTCGTCGGCATCGTGCATCTCTGCGAAGACGTCCACAACCTGCCAAGCGGCATTTCGGATGGCGTAGTCCCGCTGCCCGAATCCGGCGGCGTTTCGCCACTCGGTGAGCGGTTCCCGGTACGAGCGGAAGAACCGACGTGCCTCGTCGGTGGCGACCTCGGGGTCCCAGAAGGACCGGTTGAAGACGTCGTCGACCTGGCTGAACCGTTCGAATTCGGGAAGGACCTCCCACGATGCCCCTCGGGGAACGTCGCTGGACAGGTCGCTCCCCGTAGCGGTCATGCCGGGCCCCAGAGCCCCTCGGCCACAAGGTCGGCCTGGACCTCGATGATGCCCTCGCGCAGCACGTCGACCATCCAGTCGATCTGTTCGACGCTCAGAACCAGCGGCGGCGACAGCACGTTCAGGTGGGCGATGGGCCGCACGATGAGCCCGCGCTTCTCGCAGGCGTCGGCCACCCTGTCGCCGACGTGCACCGACGGGTCGAAGAGTTCCTTCGTCTCCTTGTCGGCCACGTTCTCCACGCACTGCATGAAGTGGCTGCCCCGCACGTCGCCCACGATCCCGAGGTCGGAGAGGGTGGCCAGGCGCTCGGAGAAGTACGGGCCGACCCGTCGGACGTGCCCACAGAGGTCCTCACGTTCGATGATCTCGATGTTGGCGAGCGCGGCGGCACAGCACACCGGATGGCCGGAGTAGGTGAAGCCATGGGCGAACACCGAACCCTCGGCCTGCGGGACGCTGATGACGTCGTAGATCTCGTCGGATATGAGCGTGGCCGATAGCGGCGCGTACGCCGAGGTGAGGCCCTTGGCCGAGTTGATGATGTCGGGGACGATCCCGAACACGTCCTCCGAGGCGAAGAAGTGTCCGAGCCTGCCGAAGGCGGTCACCACCTCGTCGGACACGAAGAGGATCCGGTATTCGGTGCAGAGGTCGCGCATGCCCGGCAGGTAGCCGGGTGGCGGGAGCAGCACGCCGCCGGCGCCCATGATCGGCTCGGCGAAGAAGGCTGCGACGTTCTCGGGGCCCAGGGCCTCGACCTTGGTGCGGAACTCGTCGAGCAGCATGGCGGTGTACTCCTCCGGCGTGGTGCCGTCGGGGCGCCGGTAGAGGTCCGGGCCGGAGACCCGCTGGATGAGCGGCTCGCCGATGACGTCGAACCCGATGTGGTCGTAGTCGATCCCGGTCATCGACATCGCCAGGTAGGTGGAGCCGTGGTAGCCGTTCTCCCGGGTGATGACCATCTTCTTGTCGGGCATGCCCAGCTGGTTGAAGTAGAAGTGGACCAGCCGAACCGTGGTGTCGTTGGCCATCGACCCGCCCGACCCGTAGATCACGTGGTTGAGCGGCCCGGGCGCCAGGCTGGCCAACTTGGCGGAGAGCTCGGCGACGGGAATCGTCGTGTGGTGGCCGAACGACGAGTAGTAGGTCATCTTCGTGGCCTGCTCGGCCATGGCCCGACCGATCTCGGCCCGCCCATAGCCGGCGTTCACGCACCACAGCCCACCAATGCCGTCCAGGTAGCGGCGACCGTCGCTGTCGAATATGTAGGCGCCCTCGGACTCGGCGACGACGAGCGAGCCGTTCTCGTGGAAGGTGGCGAAGTCGGTCCACGGGTGGATGAAGTGGTCCTTGTCCTTCTGCCAGATGTCCTGCGTGTCGTACTGGTCGAAGTGGGCCGCCGCCTCGGCATCGGCCTCGGACCCGACCGAGATCTCATGTTCGATGGACATGGGCTTCCCCTCCTACCTCACTCCGCCCGGCCAGTTGTCCGGAGCGCAGATCGTGCCACGGATGACCGGTCGCCGCCGTTGCGTAAAAGGGTTCAGGGCGGAATCGCCATCTGGTCGGACGGTGAGACGGGGTCCTACCTTGATCCGGATCGCCTATGGAGCGGTCGGGCAGGTGAGGTCGACGCCCTCCCTGAGGGCTGCGTTGAACCCCGCCGGGCCGTCGGTGAACACGGCGACGTACCAGGTTGCGACCTCCTCTTCGACCACGCCGGCCAGGAGGCAGTCCAGGTCCTGCGGGACGCCCACGGACGTCAACTCGGCTCGCGCCATCGCCACGAGATCCACGCAGTAGGCGACGGGCTGCACGAGGGCCTGCGCGTCCTCCACGGACATCCCGCCGGTCCTGGCCTCGTTCATCAGCCATCCGGTTCTGGCGACCCCTTCGACACGCATCATGGTCACGATGGCGCACTCGGCCTGATCCTCGGTCCAGTGCCGACCCAGCACGGGATGCACTGGGTAGTTGTCCATCCAGCTGGCGTAGATGGCCATCTGTTGCTCGACGACCGCGGGGTCGGCTCCTCGCTCCATGAGGAGGTTGGCCCGCTCCTCGGCAGCACCCCGTTCGATGCCCTCGCGCTCCATCACCAACTTCACCAGCGCCTCGCGGACGCCTTCGATCACCTCGTCGATCACCTCGTCGACCTCCCCAGCGACGTCGGGTCCGGCCGCAGCCGGCAACGTGGTGGCGGGTGCCGTCGCAGTGGGAACATCCGTCGTTCCGGTGGTCTGCACCTCGGGCTCGGATGAACCCCCGCACGCAGCCAGCAGAAGGCACGACGAGGCCAGCAGGGTGATCGCTCGGGTCTGCACCGGCGCATTCTCGCAGCGCATCGGGGCGGAGCCCACGTGTCGAACCGATCACCTCTCGGACGCGGGCGATTCTCGGAAACGGCACGGTGGGTCCCGGACGCATTGCGACAGGGAAGAACACGCTCTCCAGCGGACCAGCGGGGTCTATGGTCCGCGCCGTGCCCAAGTTCCTGCCGCCACCACCCCTGGACCTGGATGCACTACGTGCCGGTCGCCTGGCCCGGCTCCGGGAGACCATGGTCGACCACCGTCTTGACGTGTGCGTGCTGACCAACCCGGTGAGCCTCCGGTACGCCGCCGACTACCGGGGCTTTCCCCTGTTCCAGAGTCACATCCCTTCGACCTACCTGATGGTTCCTGCCGAGGGCCCGCTGGTGCTCTACGGCGGCTATTCCGGCCCGCTCGACACAATCGATGATGTTCGGCCGGCCCATTCGGTTACAGCCTTTGATGCCGGCCTGGACCTGTCGGCGGTCGCAGCCGGGTTTGCCGCCGATGTGGCCAACTACCTCTCCGAGGTCGGACTACCGCCGGATGCCGTGGTCGGCCTGGAGCGCACGTCGCCCAGCGGGCATACGGCCCTGGCCGACGCCGGCCTGCGCGTCGTCGACGCAGACCCTGTCCTCGAACTGGCTCGCAGCCGCAAGTCGCCGCTGGAACTCGACGCCCTGCGCTACTCGATTGACGTGGCCGAGCACGGGATGGCGGCAATGGAGGCGGCGCTGGTCTCCGGTATCAGCGAGAACCAGCTGTGGTCCATCCTGCACCAGGTCAACATCGCCCACGACGGCGACTGGATCGACGGACGAATGCTGTGCTCCGGTCCCCGGAGCAACCCGTGGTACCAGGAGGCCTCCGACCGGACCATCGAGGTCGGCGACCTGGTGCCGTTCGACACCGACATGATCGGGCCGTTCGGCTACTGCGCCGACATCTCCCGGACGTTCCTGTGTGGCGGGGTGCCGCCCACCGCCGAGCAGAGCGACGTGTACGAACTGGCCAGGGCCGAGATCGAACACAACACGGCCCTCCTGCATGTCGGGGCCTCGTTCAGGGAGTTGTCCCAAGCCGTGCTTCGCCAACCCGACGACGTCGTCGCCCAGCGCTACGTCTGTGCCTTCCACGGCGTGGGACTGAGCGACGAGTATCCGAAGATCCCGTATCCCGACGACTGGGGCCGCTGCGGCTACGACGGCGAGATCGAGGACGGCCTGGTGCTGTCCGTGGAGAGCTACGTGGGCCGGCTGGGAGGCACACAGGGTGTGAAGCTGGAGCAGATGGTCCAGGTGACGGCCGACGGAGTCGAAGCGCTGTCCTCATATCCGTTCTGGACTGAGGCCTGCCGGTGCTGAGTGCCGACGAGTACGACCGCCGCGACGCCGTCGGGCTGGCCGCGCTGGTGGCCGTCGGTGAGGTGACAGCAGCCGAGGTCGTCGAGATGGGCATGGCGAGGATCGAGGCGACAGAACGGCCGTTGAACGGCGTGGTCACCACCTGCTTCGACGACGCCCACCGCGATGTCGGTGCACACCTGCCGGTCGGTCCGCTGGCCGGCGTGCCGTACCTCGTCAAGGACCTCAACACCTGGGTCCGGGGCATGCCGGCCACCAACGGGAGTCGGGCCCTTGCGGACTTCGTGCCCGACCGCGACGCCGTGCTGGTCGAACGCCTGCGGACCGCCGGCCTGGTCCTCCTCGGGAAGACCAACACGCCGGAGTTCGGCCTGAACGTGTGCACGGCACCGGCACTGTTCGGGGTCACCCCTAACCCGTTCGATCCGACCCGTAGCGCCGGTGGTTCGAGCGGCGGTTCGGCCGTCGCCGTGGCGACCGGCGTAGTGCCAGCTGCACATGCCACCGACAGCGGAGGGTCGATTCGGATTCCGGCCTCGAACTGTGGGTTGTTCGGGCTCAAGCCCTCGCGGTCGCGGGTGCCACTCGGCAACGACCAGCCCGAGGGCCTCGGCGGGCTGAGTGCCGGCCATGCCGTGACCCACAGCGTCCGTGACTCGGCGGTGCTGCTCGACGCCACCGCCGGACCCCTGCCCGGTCGGGCCGACGAATTCGGCGGGTCGGCGGGATCCTTCGCCGATGCGCTGGTCCGTGACATGCCGGAACTCCGCGTGGCGTTGTGGACCAACGGCCTGGCTGGCGAGGCGGTGTCGGAGGAATGCGTACGGGCCACCACCGGTGCGGCGCGCCTCTGCGAGTCCGTGGGCTGCCTGGTCGAGGAGGTGCGACCGCCGGTCGAAGGCGGGGCACTCCGCGACGCGCTCGACGTGGTGTTCACCACGAATATCCGACAGGTGGTGCAGACCGTGCTGGCCGATCAGCCGGCCGCTGTGGCGGGAGGGCTGCTGGAGCCGATCACGGTGGCGTGCTTCGAGGCTGGCGCACGCCATGACGGTGCCGCCTACGAGGCGGCACTTCGCCACGCCCGGAGAGTGGCCCACGCCATGGAGGAGTTCTTCGAGCGGTTCGACCTGCTGCTCACCCCCACGCTTGCCGAGCCGCCAATGGCCCTGGGTGTGCTCGACATGCAGACCGACGACTGGGACAGCTACTTCCAGCGCCTCCTGGATGCAATCCCGTTCACCCCGCTGTTCAACGTGACCGGCGGTCCGGCGGCGTCAGTGCCCCTCGGGTGGTCCGACGGCGGCCTACCGATCGGGGTCCAGTTCGGCGCAGCGATGGGCGCCGAGGCCACGGTCCTGCGTCTGGTCCGTGAACTCGAACAGGCGGAGCCGTGGCATGACCGCATCTGACCGGACGCTGACGCTCTACGACGCCTTCTCGGAGCTGCCGGGTGGTGGCAGCGTCGCCGGTGTGGTCGGGACCGCTACTGGATTCAGCGCTGAGCGGATGCAGCAGGTGGCAACCGAGGTGGGGGCGCCGGCTACCTGCTTCGTGACCGGCGTGGACTCGGGGGTGGTGGACGTCCGGTTCTTCTCGACGCTCACCGAGTATCCGATGTGTGGTCATGGGACCATCGCCGTGTTCACCTGGCTGGTCGAGGAGGGCCGGCTGGCAGCAGGCCCAGAAGCGGTGCCGTGGACACTCCGTACGCCGGGCGGTACGGCAACCGTGGACGTGGCAGCAAGGGCCGACGGGCGACCGGAGGTCATGCTGGCCCTGGGGCCGACCGTTGCTGAACCCTGCCCGGTTGACGCCCCCGAGGTGGCACGGCTCCTGGGCATCGGCGTCGGGGCGGTCATCGAGCCGTTGGCGCTGGAAGCGGCAAGTGCCGACTTCACCCATCTGGTGGTCCGGGTCGACGGGTTGGCCGCCATCGGGAGGCTCAGCCCCGACTATGCGGCGGTGGCCGACCTGTGCCGCCGAATCGGCGCGGACACGCTGGCGGTGTTCACCACCGAGACCGGTGACCCGGCGGTGACCATTCGGTGCCGGGACTTCTGCCCGGCAGTGGGAACTCCTGAGGCCGCGGCCACAGGTACCACCAACCGGGCCCTGGCCTGCCACCTCGTGCGTAGCGGCCTGGCCGACGTCGACGCGGATAGCCCGGTAGTGGTAGTAGCGGCTCAGGGGGTGGAGATGGGTCGACCCAGCCTCATCCGGACCGAGGTCGTCATGGTCGACGGGCTGCCTACCCGGCTCCACGTGGGTGGGGTGGCCACCAGAGCCTCGGAGGGGACCGTGCGGATGTGGTGAGTACCCGAAAGGCCGTGCCTCGCCCGCCTTCGTGGAGGGTGGCCCGACGGCACGGCCAGACAAAGATGGCCCCACCGATAGCCTTCGTCACGGGAACTACCGTTCTGGGCGGTAACGCGCCACATAACGCGCCTCTCTCGCCCTCGTAGCTCAGTCGGATAGAGCGACCGCCTCCTAAGCGGTAGGTCACAGGTTCGATTCCTGTCGGGGGCGCATGACCACACGGCAGGACGCCCCAGCCTGGTACCGGCATGCTCTGGACGTGCCACACGGGGACGCCACAGTCGACGTCGACGGTGCCTCGATCCACTACCTGACCTGGGGCGAAACCGGCAAGCCCGGCCTGGTGTTCGTCCATGGCGGAGCGGCCCACGCCCACTGGTGGACCCACGTGGCCGCCCAGTTCGCCGACAACTACCGCGTCGCGGCCCTGGACCTTTCCGGCCACGGTGACAGCGACAGGCGTGACATGTACTCGCTGGAGAGGTGGACCGACGAGGTCGTGGCCGTGGCCGACGCCGCCGACATGGCCGGCCCGCCGATCGTGATCGGACACTCCATGGGCGGCTTCGTCACACTGGCCACCGCAGCTGGACATCCCGACCGTCTGGCCGGCGGCATCGTCATCGACTCGCCGGTGGTACGCGCCGACCCCGAGATGGACACCGGTCGCCGCGACAACTTCCGAAACACCAAGGTGTACGCGGACGCCGCCGCGGCCATCGCCCGCTTCCGGACCGTGCCCGAACAGGACCACTACGAGCCGTTCGTCATGGCCGACGTGGCGGCCCACTCGCTGCGGGCATGCGAGGGCGGCGTGACCTGGAAGTTCGACCCGGCCATCTTCCTCCCCGACCGGGCGGCCGCCGACGACCTGCTGCCACGCATCACCTGTCGGATCGCCCTGTTCCGGGCCCAGCACGGCCTGGTCACGGCCGACATCGGCGCGTACATGTACGAGCAGCTGGGCCGGGTGGCGCCCGTGGTGGAGATCCCGTTGGCGGGACACCACGTCATGCTCGACCAGCCCCTCCTGCTGGTCACCGCGCTGCGGACCATGCTCGCCGACTGGGAACACTCGGTCCCGTTCGTGCGGGGCTGACCCCGGGACCGGGAGCGTCACCGTGGCCAGGGCCACGGACCTCAACCGGGAGCACCTCCGAGCGAAGGCCGCGACGGGTCCAGTCTCCCACTACCGTCCCCGCCCATGGGAATGCACCTGTACGACACGGCCCGCGGCGAGGTCGTCCCCTTCGAGCCCGGCCCGAGCGTGTCGATGTACGTCTGCGGCATCACGCCGTACGACGCCACCCACCTCGGCCACGCCTTCACCTACCTCACGTTCGACCTGGTGGTCCGCCGCCTGGAGGACCTGGGCCACGAGGTGCGGATGGTCCGCAACGTCACCGACGTCGACGACTCGATCCTGGCCAAGGCACGGGAGCTGGACGTCGACCACCTGGAGCTGGCCGCCCGCGAGATGGAGCTCTTCCACTCCGACCTTGCGGCGTTGGACCTCCGGCCGGCGACCGCCGAGCCCACGGCCACCGAGTCCATCGACGGCATGCTCGACCTGATCGGCCGCCTCGAGGCCAACGGCCACACCTACACCGTCGAGGGCAACACCTACTTCGACGTGTCCACCTGGGATGGGTTCGGTTCGATCACCGGGCTCGACGAGGCCACGATGCTCACCTACGCATCCGAACGCGGCGGGCACCCCGACGACCCCCGGCAGCGCAACCCGTTGGACTTCGTACTGTGGCAGGCCAGCAACGACGGCGAGCCGTCGTGGGAGTCGCCGTTCGGTCCCGGTCGCCCCGGCTGGCACATCGAGTGCTCCACCATGGCCATGGCCGAACTCGGCGACACAATCGACCTGCACGGCGGGGGCGACGACCTGACGTTCCCCCACCACGAGTGCGAGGCGGCACAGAGCCGGGCGGCCACCGGGGAGCCGCTGGCCCGCCACTGGATGCACGTGGGGATGGTGGCCTACGAGGGCACCAAGATGTCCAAGTCGCTGGGCAACCTGGTGTTCGTCCGGAACCTGCGCCGCATGCACGACCCGAGGGCCATCCGCCTCGCCCTCATGGCCCACCACTACCGCGATGGCTTCGAGTGGTTCGACTACGACATCGACGACGCCGTCACCCGACTGGACCGGTTGATCGCAGCTGCCCGGAGGCCCCGTGGCCCGAACCCAGCCCCCACCCTGGCCGCCGTGCGGGCTGCCCTCGACGACGACCTAGACACGGTGACGGCCTGTGACGCCATCGACCTGCTGGCCGGAGGCATCCTGGCCGGGTCGGGCGAGGACCCGACGGCAGCCTCGGGCCTGGCCACCGCAGCCGCCCTGTTGGGCCTGCGGCTGGACGCCACCATCCCCGAGTCCTGGGTCCGCACCACGTGACCAGGGCCGCGGAGCCTGCCTACACCTGAGGCCCGGAAGGGCCGCATCCCGGCGGGGGTCCGGCCCACTGGCCGTATCCTGACCCGGTGCTGCGCTTCACCGACAGCCTGACCGGCGACAAGGTCGAGTTCTCCCCCCGCGACCCCGGAAAGGCCTCGGTCTACTGGTGCGGGCCCACCGTCTACGACGACCCCCACCTGGGGCACGCCCGCTCGACGCTGGCATTCGACGTGCTCGTCCGCTACCTGCGCTGGTCCGGCTACGACGTGTGCGCGGTGTCCAACATCACCGACATCGACGACAAGATCATCAACCGGGCCGCGGACGAGGGCAGTAGCGAACCGGAAGTGGCCGGTCGCTTCGAGGCGTCCTTCATCAGCCAGATGGACCGGCTGAACGTGGCCCATCCCGACCTGCGCCCCCGGGCCACCGAGTACGTGGACAGGATGGTCGAGGTCGTCGGCGAGCTGGTCGACCGGGGCATGGCCTACACGACCGCCTCCGGCGTCTACTTCGACGTGGACCGCCTGGATGGCTACGGAGCCCTGGTTGGGCGCTCGGTGGACGACCTCCGGGAGGGTGCCGGTGCCCGTGTCGAGGTGGACGACGACAAGGGCGATCCGCTGGACTTCGCCCTCTGGAAGGCAGCCAAGCCCGGCGAGCCCACATGGGACTCGCCCTGGGGTCCCGGCCGTCCCGGCTGGCACATCGAGTGCGTGGCCATGTCGCTGCACCTGCTGGGCGACGGCTTCGACATCCACGGCGGTGGAGACGACCTCGTCTTCCCGCACCACGAGAACGAGCGCGCCGAGGCGCTGGGCTGCGAACGGGCCTTCGCCCGCCACTGGATCCACAACGGGATGGTCCAGGTGGACGGCGAGAAGATGTCCAAGTCGCTGGGGAACTTCACCACGCTGGACGACCTGCTCGACACCTGGGATCCCAGGGCACTGCGCCTGCTGGTGCTCCAGACGCACTACCGGCGCACCATGGAGGTCGGCCCGGCCACGTTGGACCAGTCGGCCGCCGCCCTGGCCCGCCTCGACAAGTTCGCCGACCGGATGGCCGCCGCGGACCTGCCCGACACCGAGCCGGACGCCAACGCGGTGGCCCGGTTCACCTCGGCCATGGACGACGACCTCGGCTCACCGCAGGCCCTGGCCGTGATCTTCGACGCCGTGCGGGACGCCAACCGGGCACTGGACGCCGAGGACGACGGCACCGCCGCCGGCCTGCACGCTGCGGCGATCCAGTTTGCCGGAGCCCTCGGGCTGGAGCTGGGCTCGGCGGCCGCGCCGGCACGGGCCGTCGGCGACGCCGAGGACGACGAGATAGACGCCCTGGTCGACGAGCGCCTGGCCGCCAGGGCGGCGAAGGACTTCGGCAGGGCCGATCGCATCCGCGATGAACTTGCCGCCCGGGGGATCGTCCTGGAGGACTCCGCCAGGGGCACCTCCTGGCACCGGGGCTAGGCCCGACCACCCGAAGCCGGGTGGAACGGGGCCCCGGCTAGTTGCGGGGGACGTCAGCCCAGGCGATGTCCTTGTCCACCCGCACGTCGCCCGGCAGGCCCAGGACCCGCTCCCCCAGGATGTTCCGCATCACCTCGGAGGTGCCGCCCTCGATGGTGTTAGCCCGGGCCCGCAGGAACGAGTACCTGGGATGGATGCCCGGCCCCCGGAGGCCGGTAGGCCGCTTGCGCTCGTATCCGGCCTCGTAGACCATCCCGTCGGCGCCCAGCAGGTCCATGCACGTCTCGTAGATGTGCTGGTTCATCTCGGCCGACATCAATTTGGTGACCGAACCCTCGGGTCCGGGGTTGCCACCCTTGGACGCCTCGCGGGCCCGCCAGTTGGTGAGCCGCAACGCCTCTGCCTGCGTCCAGAGGTTGGCCACCCGGTCGCGCATAACGTCGTGGGCCACCGGATCCAGAGCGCCCTTCCGCTCGCCCCAGAGCTTGACCAGGTCGCCGATCGGACCTGAGCCCTTCTTGGGCACGCCGCCACCCAGAGCCACCCGCTCGTTCATGAGCGTGGTCACCGCAGCACCCCATCCACCGCCCACCTCGCCGAACACCCGGTCGTGCGGTATCCGCACGTCGGTCAGGAAAATCTCGTTGAACTCGGCCTCGCCGGTGATCTGGTGGAGCGGTCGGACGTCTACGCCCTCGGACTCCATGTCCAGCAGGAAGTAGGTGAGGCCCTTGTGCTTGGGCTGATCGGGGTCGGTCCGGGCGACCAGCATCCCCCAGCGCGACACGTGGGCCAGCGTCGTCCACACCTTCTGCCCGTTGACGGTCCACTCGTCGCCGTCCCGGACGGCCCGGCAGGAGAGACCGGCCACGTCGGAGCCCGAGCCCGGCTCTGAGAACATCTGGCACCAGATCTCCTCACCGGTGTACATGGGTCGGAGGAGGCGCTGCTTCTGCTCGTCGGAGGCGTAGGTGAGCACCACCGGTGCCCCCATTCCGATTCCGATCGGGTTGATGTTGAGGTCGTGGTACGTCACACCTGCAGCCCGCAGCTCCGAGTCGACGACCGTCTGCATCCTGCGGCTGGACAGGCCCAGCCCACCCAGGCCCACGGGGAACTGCACCAGGGCCAGGCCCCGATCGAACTGGGCGCCCCGGAACTCGAACTGGTCCACCTCCTGCGGTGGGACCTCGGCGATGAGTTGCCTGGTCAGGTCCCGGATCTCGACTTCGGTGACCTCGACTTCGGTGACATCGGCCATGGGGGGCTTCCTGGATCAGCAGCGGCACGGGCGGAGGCCCGGCGTGGTGGAACGGGTGGATGGTCAGCGGCGAACCTAACTGCGGGTAACCCGACGGATCCCATCCGGCAGGCCACGACCGGTCAGCGGCGGTCGCGCAGTGCGTACATGTAGCCGTCCCGGGAGCCCATGTAGACGGTGCCGTTCCATATGGTCGGGGACGCCTCTATGCATGCCCCGGTCGGCACCTCCCAAAGCAACGGAGGAACGACGCTCGTGTCGGCCACGTCGAAGGCGAGTACCCGGCCGGCCGGGGCGCAGTCCCCGATCACCATCACGTCGTCCACCACCGTAGGCGACGACCAGACGGGCCGGGGAAGCTGCAGTGTCCAACGAACGCTGCCCACCTCCCGGTCGATGCCTAGGACCTCGCCGTCGTCGGTGGCGACGATGAGCAGGTCACGGTGCACGGCCGGCGTGGACCACACCCCCGACGGCGCCTCCGACCGGGCCTCGAGCGCCCACACCAGCGGATCCGACGGGTTCGACGGATCCAGCTTGATGACCTGTCCCAACTCGTGAGACCGGTCGGTCTCCCGCTCGTACTCGACGGCCACGTAGAGCATCCCCTCGGCATCGGGAACCAGAGTGGCGTCCACGTCGTCACCCGCCCAGAAGCGAAAAATCCGGCGCGGCGTAACCCCGATGGCCAGGCCGGCGATGTCCCAGCCCTGGACCAGGCCGCCGGAGTTGGCGAACCAGAGCGTGTCGCCGATCACCAGGGGCGAGTTCTCTATCGACAGGTTGTAGCCGACGTCGGCGATGAGCTGGTTGTCCCATCCGTGGGTGAACCAGACCATGTCCGGATCGACGGTGACCAGGCCGTCGGCGTCGTAGCCCCGTCGAAGCCTGACCACGTGGAAGCGGCTGTTCTCACCGGCGGCGAACAGGTGGTCGGCCAGCACCAGTGGAGCGGCGTCCCAGTCGGTGTTCCAGAGAGGTTGGCCGGAGTCCTCGGCGTGGAGGCTCCACAGCTCGACCGGTTCGTCCCGATCGAAGGCGATAACCCGCATCAGGTCGTCCCGGGAGCCGACGTAGACGAGGGGATAGCCGTCGGGGTCCACGGTGACCGAACCCTTGACCAGGTCGCCGGTGGTGAAGTCCGGGAGCCGACGTGCACCCGTTATCCCGTCGAGGAAGTGGACCTTGCCGTCGAGGCCGCCAAACACCACCCAGGTGTGGCCGTCGCGCTGGAACACCGCAGGTTGGCCGGTCCAACCGACGCCGCACCACTCCTTCTCCACGTCGCCGACCACCGAGAGCGAGCACATCTTCCCGTCACGGGGGAACCGCCAGGCCACCACCGGATCCACCGGAACGGGTCCCGTCCCGTGCCAACTCCGGGTCGGTGACCCGCGGAACGTAAGCACGCCGGGAACGCTCCCCCACGGCTGGCCTATCGTGCCCGGGTCGACCCAGCTACCGGCAGACCAACCCGTCGTCGGCAGGAGGCTGGTGGTCGGCGGGACGACGGTGGTCGGTGTAGCCGTCGTGGTGATCCGAATCGTCGTGGTGGTCGGGCTCGTGCTCGGCGGGTCGGCACCAGGCGTGCCGACACTGGTCGGCGGACCCGTACTGGTCGATGCAACCGTCGTGGCCACCTCAGCGCCCGGTTGGGCTGAGGTCGTCGCACCCGGCGGGTCGGCGAACAACTCGCCGGCGACCTCTCCCGGCTGACCACTACAGCCGGCAACGAGGATCGTGAGCACCAGCGCCCGGGCGGCAAGCGCCGTCATGGGCAGACCGGAGGCGTTCAGGCGCCCGGCTCGCCCCCGAAGATGAACTGACCGTCGTCGTCCTGCTCGTCCAGCACCTCGCGCTGGTCCCGTTGGTCCCATGACTGGTCACCGAAGGGATCCACGGCAGGGTCCGATTCGTCGGACGGCGCGGCCGGGTGCCGGTCGACGCCGAGGAAGGCACGGGCCAGCATCGGCGTCTCGGCGGCAGACGGCATCTGGGCGGGCTCGGGACGCGACCGGGCGGTGCGGGCGGACGCCAGCGGATGGACGGCGGCCTCCACCGGACGGATGGGAGCGACATCGGCCACGGGACCCACGATCCCGTCGCCGGCCTCCTCCCGGGTAATCGGACGCTCGGGCAACTGGATCAGGTTGCCGCCGGTCCGGGCGTCGACGAGGGCCCAGCCCTTGGGAGCCTTCAACCGGTCCATGTGTACGTCGCAGAGCACGACGGCTCCCGGTCCGTCTACCTCGTCGAGGTCGAAGACGGTGAAGGTCAACTCCTTCACGTCCATCATCACCAGCACATCGGCCGTTCCGAGGCAAGCCGATCGCATGCACAGGTCCCGCATGGGCCCAAGGTACCCCCGGGTACCGGACCGTTCGCGGACACCAGACACGACCGACCCGACCGACCCGACCGACCCGACCGACCATCACACCTAGGCTCTCCCACTGTGGCCTCCCCCAACCAGACGCCTGAGACCCTCCCGGTGCTGGGCCTCGACGCCGACGACACGCTCTGGGAGAACGAAGCCCGGTTCCACGAGGTGGAGGGTCGGTTCCGGGTCCTGATGGCGCCATGGGCCGACAGCGACACTACGGACAGCGCACTCCTTGCCACCGAACGGGCCAACATCGACCGCCACGGCTACGGCGTGAAGGGCTTCGTGCTCTCCATGATCACCACCGCCGTCGACCTCTCCAAAGGCCTGGTGGAGGGCAGGAGGATCGGCGAGATCGTCTCCTGGGGCCACGAGTTGCTCGACCACCCGATCGAGCTCCTGGACGGGGTGTCGACTGCCATCGACCGCCTCGCCACCACGCACCGCCTCCTCGTCATCACCAAGGGCGACCTGAACGACCAGATGGGCAAGGTGGCCCGTAGCGGCCTGGCGGACCGGTTCTGGCAGGTTGAGGTGGTGGCCGAGAAGGACGAGACCACCTACACCGCTGTGCTGGACCGGCACTCCATCGAACCATCGACCTTCGTAATGGTGGGCAACTCGGTCAGATCCGACGTGCTGCCCGTGCTCGGCATCGGTGGGTGGGCCATCCACGTCCCGCACACCACGACGTGGGTGATGGAGGAGCCGGACCCCGTGGCGGCCGCCGCCGCCGAGTTCCCGGTCGTCGAGCGGCTGGCCGACGTACCGGACCTCCTCGTCGGCTGGCCGGCTGCCTGAGGCGGCCCGCACGTGGATCGAACGGCCTCCGAGTACCTGTACTTCACCGCCCCAGCGGTGAACGGCTCTCCCGCAGGCTTCGCCGGCCTCACGCCGCAGTGGCGCTACCTGGCACCTCTGCTGGGACCCCTGCTGGTGGCCGCACCCCGGCTACCGCGGATCCCTTCGGGGACCGGGTTCCCACTGGTCGCCGCAGGCGCGGCATCCAGCGCCGTCGGCTACCTGATGGTGCTGTCGTGACCTGGCTCCCTGCCGGCTGACCCCGTCATGGCCGAAACGGGCCGGTCCAGGCGGGGCCGGACCCATGCACCTCAACGGAGGTAGGAACCGTCGGCCGCTGCCTTGGACATGACGGCCGCCACGTCCACCACCCGGGGTCCGTCGCGCCGGATCGTCAGCACGACCTCCTCGCCCGCCACCAGGCGCCGCTTCCGCTCACCATCGAAGGCCAGGAGCAGGGGACCCTCCACCGGAACCTCGTCACCCTCGGCGAGCCGTCGAACCTCGGTCAGGCCCAGGTCGTCGTAGTGCCCCGGGGCGGTCGGCCCCCGCACCACCCTGTCGCAGTCGGCCACCGGCCCGAACCGGAGCAGGAGGCCGCCCTCGTCGTCCGGGCCGACCGGTTCCACCAGCCCGGCCACGCCGGCGAAACCCACCGCGGTCGGGTCGGCCCGGGTGAGCACGGCCAGCCTGAGGGTCGCCGGGTCGAAGAGCTCGAACGACCCCAGATAGGGGTCGTCGACTGCAAGTACGTCCACCAGGGCCAGGTCGTCGGGTAGCTCGGCATCTCTGGGGGTCACGCGGACCACCTTGGCGATCCGGGTCACGTCTTCCGGCTCACACCGGCCCAGGGCGAGGTGGCCGGCCGCCGCCCCGGCCACGGTGGCCTCCACCAGCACGGGGAAGGCGTTGTTGGTGCCCGTCGACAGTGGCACCACGGGGAGGTCGGGCCAGGCCCGGGCCGCCGCCCGGTTCGTACCGTCGCCGCCGATGACGACCACCACCGCACAGCCGGCAGCCCGCATGGCGGCCACCGCTGCGACGGTGTCCTCCTCGGTGAAGGTCAGGTCCAGGTCGATCCACGACAACTCGACGTCGCGCATGGTCTCGGTGGCCCGGCGCACGATCCTGTGCGTGTCGTGGTGGACCATGAACAGCTGCGCTCCGGCCTCCCGGGCCCCACGTACCACCCGACGCGCCACGTTGGCCTTGTCCTCCACGGTCACGCTGCCCGCCGCGGCGACAGCACGGCGCACATCGGTACCGGAACGCGGGTTGACCAGGATGCCGATCGGCCGCG
>JAKURY010000033.1 GCA_022452145.1 Acidimicrobiales bacterium
ATTCCGTACAGCTCGTAGACCGGTACGCCGATGCCGGTAAAGAACTCCAACACCTCTGGGGCAATGGGCGCGGCGCCCGATCCGGCGTGCCAGCAGCGACGGAGGCCGATTCGCTCCTGGAGGGCCCGGAACACCAGCGGATAGCCGATCAGGTTCAACAGGCGGCTCTTCGTGGTATGCAGGCCGCCGTTGGCCACCTTTTCGCGGCCGATCACCGAGGCAAGCTTCAGCCCGAACCGTAGCCACAGCCGCTTGAACGGTGAAGCGTCGGCGCCCTTGATCACCACACTGGCGTGGCGCTTCTCCCAGATGCGCGGTACGGCGAAGAAGAGCGTGGGCTGGACCTCGCGGAGGTTTGCCGTGACCGTCTCGATCGACTCGGCGAAGTTGAGGCAGAGCCCGCAGGAGACCATGTGCCATGTGGAGAAGATGCGCTCGGCTACGTGGCACAACGGCAGGTAGGTGACCACCAGGTCGTCAGCCGTGGGTACCTGATTCCCCCTCAGCCCGTCGTCACCAATGATCCGCGTGATGCAGAACGCCGTGTTGGCGTTGGTGAGCATGGCACCCTTGGGCGGACCGGTGGTCCCCGACGTGTAGACCAGCGTCATGATGTCGTCTGGCCGGGCATCGGCCATGTGGCCCACCACTACGTCGGGGTTCTCGGCCCGGTGCTGTCGACCGATGGTCAGGAAGTCGTCCCAGTCCATGAGCCGGTCGTCGGAGTAGGTCCGCACGCCACGGGGCTCGCAGTAGATGATCCTGGAGAGGTTCGGGACCATGGCCGAGTCGATCTCGATCACCCGATCGACCTGCTCCTGGTCCTCGGCAAGGTGGACGGTGGCCCCGCAGTCAACCAGGAGATACTCGACCTCGGCTGCGGGATTGGTCGGATAGAAGCCGACCGTGATGCCGCGTACCGCAACCGTGGCGAGGTCCAGGATGACCCACTCGGGCCGGTCCTCGGCCTGGATGGAGACACGGTCGCCGACCTCTATGCCCAGTGCCAGCAGGCCGTGAGCGGCATCCAGGATCAGCTCCCAGGTGCGTGCCCAGGAGTACTCCTGCCAGATGCCGAAGTCCTTCTCCCGCATGGCGATGCGGGCCGGGTCGCTGGATCCCCAGTCGCGGGCGAGGCTCGCAACGGTGACGGCCGGAGCCGGTACATGAGACGCCGGACGCTCCTCGACCGTCAATGCCATGTTCCACCCCTCCTGTTCCCGCCGATCGACCGCCGGAAATTAGGTGACCCCATTTCGATCGTCAATCCTTGAACCTCTTGGAATCAAACGAATGACGACCGACCGGTGGAACGTAGCCCCGGCATGTGCCGAAAACACAGTTAGGCAGTAAAGACCCCGTGACAACCTGCCAGTCGGTCAGCCCCACGAAAAGGTGGCCGGGCACGGTCGGTAGGGTCGCCACCGTGACCTCGGAGCCCCAGACGCCGATCGACGAACCGGCGGTGATGACCGTCGGCCAACTGGGCGAATTTCTGAAGGAAGGCCTATCCGCGCTCTTTCCCGACGACCTGTGGGTTGAGGGCCAGGTTTCCAACTTCCACGACGCCCGCTCGGGCCACGCCTACTTCGACCTGATCGAACCATCGGACGAGCCGGGCCGAACCGTCGCCGCCAGGCTCAACGTGGCCCTGTTCAGGAACGCCAGGGAGCGGGTGGACCGCACGCTGTCGGAGGCGGGCGGCCTGGCCCTGGCCGACGACCTGCAGGTCCGCATCCGGGCCCGGATCGACTTCTACCCGCCCAGCGGTCGCCTCCAGTTGATCATGCACGGCGTCGACCCCGGCTTCACGCTGGGCCGCCTGGCCGCCGAACGCGAACGGCTGCTCAGGGTCCTGTCCGACGAGGCCCTCCTCACAGCCAACCGGGCCAACCCGATCCCGGTTCCACCGCTGCGCATCGGCCTGGTGACCAGCGTCGGATCGGCCGCCCACGCCGACTTCAGGGAGGAGCTGGCCCGTAGCGGGTTCCCGTTCACCGTCCTGGAGCACGACGCCAGGGTCCAGGGCGACGGGGCGGCCGTGGACCTGGCCGAGGCCCTGCACATTGTCGCCACCCACCGGCCCGACGTGATCGCCCTCGTCCGTGGTGGCGGATCGGCTGCCGACCTGGCCGCCTTCGACGCCGAGGTCCTGGCCCGGACCATCGCCACCCTGGACGTGGCCGTGGTGACCGGAATCGGACACGAGGTGGACCGCTCGGTAGCCGACGAGGTGGCCCACACCGCCTTCAAGACCCCCACGGCATGTGCGGTGGCCGTCGTCGCCCAGGTGACCGCATACGCCGACGCGGTGGCCGACCTGCAGGCGGCCATCGCCGGGCGGGCAGGCAGCGCCGTCAACCGGGCAGCCGGCCTGCTCGACGACCTGGCCCGCCGAACCACCGCGTCGGCCACAGCGGTGCTGGACCGTCGGGCCGATCGACTCGGGGACGCGATCGGACGCATGCGTCGCTCTTCGGCGGCCATCCTGAAGCGTCAGGACGATCGGTTGACCGCTATCGCCGACAACCTGAGGGCCCTGGACCCGGCCCGGATCCTCGCCCGGGGATGGTCGATCACCTGCCTGGCCGACGGAACCCTCGTCCGTTCGGTGGCCGACGTGGCACCCGGCGACCCACTTGTCACACAGGTCGCCGGGGGTACGGTCACCAGCACCGTCGACGGGACGGAACCAGCAGACCGCGGGGAGGCGCCGTGAGCGACGAGCACCAGGCGACGGGAGAGTTGCCCGGCTATGCCGATGCCCTCGACGAGCTGCAGCAGATCCTGGCCACGTTGGAGTCCGAGACCACCGACGTGGACCAGCTGGCCGACCGGGTCCAGCGGGCCGACGTGCTCATACGCCACTGCCGATCCCGCCTGGACGACGCCCGCCTCCGGGTCGAACAGGTGGTGGCCGCCCTCGACCCGGACCCCGACGGGTCCTGATCCGACCCGATAGGCGAAACCGCACCCGTGTTCATACGCAAGGCCACCTCCACCGACGCCTTCCTGGCAGTGGACCTCGGCGACGTACCGGGCCACGGGGTGGTGCGCCTGGCACCCAGGATCCTCCAGGGCGGAGCGAAGGACCTGGCCCGGTCGGTCACCTACGCCCTGGCCTCGCTGGAACGTCGAGAGACCGGCGTCTCGGCAGGTGTGAACGCCACGCCCGACGGGCGGGATGCAGCCATCGCCGCCTTCGCCGACGAGGTGGCCGGATGGGACGCCGGCTACCGCCTCACCGCCGGAAAGGGCGTGTTCCCCGGCGAGTTGGGCACCCTCGAAGACCCGACCGACGCCGCCCTGCTCGCCTCCGGGGCGGTGGCCGCCGGCCTGGCGGCCTGTCCGGACGCAGGTACCGCCGTGGTGGACGGATCGGCCGGAGCAGCCCTGGTAGAGGAGTTGACCGCCCGGGGCCTGTCGCTCGTCGAAGCCGGAGATCCGCTCACGGCAACGGCCGACCTGTTATTCGTCGGCGCCAGGGTAGGCGCCATCGACCATGTCGCAGCCGACCGCCTGCAGGCACGCGTCGTGGTTCCGACCGGACCACTCCCGATCACCACGAGGGCGGTAGCCCACTGCCGACGAAACGGCGTGCTGGCCCTCCCGGACTTCGTGACCACCGCCGGTCCGCTCATGGGCGAGACGGGAGCGGCGCGAGACATGGTGTCGGCAATCATCGGCGACGTAGTCGGCCACCGGGACGGCCCGCTCCTCGGCGCCTGCGAACGGGCCGAAGCCTTCCTGGCCGGATGGCTCGCCGACCTGCCCTTCGGCCGGCCCATGGCAGCCTGACCCGGCGTAACCCACCGGTGGTAGCCCTGGGCCGGACCCGGTCAGGGCAGGTGAACCGATTGGCTTCCGGCCAACGGTTCCACCATGCGGCGGACCCGGGCCGGATCGCCTGCCACCAGCAGGTACTCCACGTTCCGCAGGTGGGAGACCTCGCCGACCCGCTCGCCACCCGGAGAGTGGATCCCGATCTGCGCCCCGACGTACCGCTTCGAGTCGAACGAGAGCACGACCACCTCGCCGAGCGGGCGACAGATCTCCACCAGCTCGTCCAAGCCCAGCCAGGACTCGTCGTTATGCGACAGCACCACGACGTCGGCCTGCAGGCCGGCCACCGTGGCTGCCAGCGCACCGGGCATCTCCCGCTTCCGGTTGAACACGCTCTTGGTGACCTCATCGCGGCAGTCGATGCGCTTGCAGGCCATCCCGTAGTGCTCCGGCGCGTCCCAGGCCACCAGGGTCTCCCAGACGTGGTAGTTCGTGAGGTACCGGTGCTGGTTGTAGGGAGGGTCCAGGTAGGCGAGGTCGAAGGGGCCCAGCGCAGAGGCCAGGGTCACGGCGTCGCCTCGCACCGCCGTTCCGGTCCCCGCCAGGAGGTCGGGCATCCGGAGGTCGAGGTGCCCGAAGGACCTGGGGGCCCACGCCTTCAGGTACGCCATCTGCTGCCCGGTGGTCGAGTCGACCCGGTCGGCTGCCTCGATGAGGCTGGTCAACAGGATCGGGAACAACGGTGAGTCGGCGAACTCAGCCTCCAGGACGTTCCGTACGGCGTCGATCCGGGCGCCGTTGAACGGCTGGAAGAAGCGGGACTGCTCACAGAACGTGTCGGTGAAGTACCCGGGTTCACCCGGTAGGTCGGCCAGGCGACCCAGGGCCTCGGCCACCTCGCCGCGATCCACCTCGTCGGCGTCGGCGACCACGTAGCACCGGGCGAACACCTCCGCATAGCGAGCGGAATCCACCGCCGTCACGAGGCCACCCAGCCGCTTGAACTCCTGGGCCACCCTGGTGGTGCCGGTGAAGAGGTCGAGGGCCGTGCGGGCACCCGATGCCTCGAAGAGCCCACCCAGCACCGGAACCAGGCGGCGCTTCGACCCCAGGTACTTGATCACGCCACTGGTCCCGCCGGGTTGCCCTGTCCGGTATTCGACATCCCGCCATCGTGCCCCATGGCCCTACGCTGAGTCGTGTCCCCAGGAGACGACACGGGGCTGTAGCTCAGTTGGCTAGAGCACCTGCTTTGCAAGCAGGGGGTCGTGGGTTCGATTCCCATCAGCTCCACCATGGACCACCCACCCCGCGCTCCGTTCAATGCACAGTTGCTCGACCGGCTCCGGGAGGTCTGCCTCGCCCTGCCCGGTGTGGAGGAACGCCTGAACCACGGAGCGCCGACCTTCGGGGTCGTGAAGCGCCCGGCCTTCTGCAACCTCCACGAGCATCCCGTCGACGGACGTCCCACAATCTGGTTCAAGGCGGCTCCAGGGGTCCAGGCCGAGCTCGTCGAGCAGGAACCCGATCGGTTCTTCGTGCCTCCCTACGTGGGCCCGCGGGGCTGGGTGGGCCTGAGGCTGGACGTAGACCTCGACTGGGACGAGGTGGCCGTGGTGGTGGAGGAGTCCTGGCGCCTGACCGCTCCGAAGCGGCTCATCGTCGACCGGAGGCAATGACGTAGCCGCCGGTCAATACGGATCCTGCTCGTCGAGCAGCATCCGCAGGCACTCGGTGACCCCTCCGGCCAGGTAGAGGTCGCTCCCCGTCGGCAGGGCCCCGCGTTCCTCCAGGCGGTTGACGACCCGAACCACGATCGCGCAGTACCGGGCTGCGCCGAAGACCTCCTGCCACCACACGCCCTCGGGCCGGCGACCCAGCGCCTCCGCATACAGGCCGACCAGGTCCTCCCGGGTGGGCTCGCCATCCAGACGTGGGTTCCCACAAGCCTCGTGGATCCACCGGTCGAAGCTCAGGAACCATCCGAGGTCGAACTCCGCCGGGGCGATGGCCACCCCCTCGAAGTCGGTCAGGCAGACCGGCGTGGCGTCCTCCCAGAAGATGTTCCCCAGCCGACAGTCGCCCCAGCAGAGGGCCGGCGGCCCGTCGAACGGGACGTCGGCCCTGAGCTTCCGCCACCCCTCGGTCAGGATCGGATGTGGACGCCCGCGCAATTCAACCGAGGCGAACTCCTCCCACAGGTCCAGTTGACGGAGGTTCGTGGGCTGAAATCCCTCCGGGACGAGGTCGCCGAGGCCGGCTGCCATCCAGTCGACCCGGTTCACCGTGGCGATGGTCCGCACAGCCGCCTCGTTCATGGCCCGCCGGCGCTCCGGCGTGGCCTCCGCGTAGAAGCCCTCAGCCACGTACGCCGGGTCCTCCCGCGGAATGTCGCCAGCCACGAAGCCGGTCACGAAGAATGGCCCTCCCAGGACGTCCACACCAGGCTCGAAACCGATGGGCGGTGCGACGGGCAAGTCGGAGTGGTCCTGCAGGCTCCGCAGCACGCGCCACTGCAACCCGACCTCGACGGTGGCCGCCGGCGACTGTGCCGGGTAGATGGCCGGCTCCGGCGGCTCACGTCGAACGACGAACGTCTCCTCCACCTCCCACCCGTCCCTGAGGAGCACGGCCGGGAGGATCAGCGTGTCTCCCGAATAGCCGCCCTCCGGCCGGTCCGGTGCCGCCAACCGCACGGCGTCTACCCCGTCGTCGGCAAGGCGGTCGACCAGCCAGGCCTCCAGCGCCCGGAGGTCCAGGTCGTCGTCCGGCGGACTTCTGAAGAGGTCGGGCACGGAAAGTGGGACCGGTCAGTCGACCCCGGCCACGCTGGACGGCCTGTAGAAGGTGAGCATCTGGGCTACACCCCCACCCACGCCGACTACCAGGGCGATCAGGAGACCCGTCGTGCCGTCGAGGTCGCCGGCTATGCCCAGCGCGTCGTCCGCCGACCAGGAACCGGGACCGAGGACGGCCGCCACCAGGGACATGGAGGCCAGGACGAACACGTACTCCCAGCCCTCCTTAAGGATGAAGAAGCCGTTGCTGCGGTGCGTCGTCCATCCGGCCACCGTCATCACGCCGATGATCCCCGCCGCTCCGAACGACGTGAGCAGGCCAACGGCCAGCAGCAGGCCGGCTCCCACCTCACTGGAGGCGGCCAGATAGGCGTTCAGGCGACCCGGTCGCATGCCGATGCTGTCAAACCAGCGACCGGTTCCCGGGATCTTCCCGCCGCCGGTGAACTTGTTCCAGCCGTGGGCAGCCATGGTCAGCCCGATGACACACCGCAGGATCAGCAGGGCCAGGTCGGTCGCAGTTGTCGGCTCCATGGTGTTCCTCCGGATCGGCCGTTCCGCCCGGCGCTCGGACGGTGGGCTGGGCGGACACTACCGGCGGTTCGCGAAGCGGTTCTGCTCCGCCGGTCCGGACCGGTACCCGCCCGTAGGCTGGCAGGGTGTTGGTCCTCAAGATCGCCGTCGCCATCGCCGCGGCCGTGTTCATGCTCCGCATGGGCATCGCCGTGCTACGGGCCCTGGCCACGCCGCTACCCGAGCCTCCACCGGTCGGCGACCTCCGCAAGGTGAAGTTGCAGTACCGGTGCAGCCTGTGCGGCACCGAGGTCCGCATGACCGTGGCCACCGACGAGGCTCCGGATCCACCCCGCCACTGCATGGACGACATGGAACTCCAGCAGGCCGAGGACTGGTAGGCGTCCGATAGGCGTCGTCCACAGCCTGTGGACAACCCTGTGGGCGAATCACATCAGTGTAACTCACCCCGGCGATCCCGCAGGCGGGCCAGCGGTCAGTGGTACTGCGTCGCGGTAATGATCCCGCCGAGGATCGACCCCAAGCCGAGCAGCAGGATGCCGTTGCTCGTCCCGCCCGGCATCCAGCCCACGTAGTTGAAGAAGATGATCAGGACGCCCAGGCCGAGCAGGCCGAACATCAGGGCCGCCAGCCACGTCGGGGAAGGCTCGTGGCCCGCCGACATGGAGTTGTCCGGCCGTGCACCGGCCCGCGTGCCCTTGGGCGTGACCCGACCGCCCTGGACCCTGCGCTTGGCCGGACCGGACCGCGTCGGTGCGTCCTGTGGCTCGACGTTCTCGCTACTCGACATGCCCCGGAGGATAGGGCAACCGACGGCCTACCCGGGCGGGTCGGACCCGATTCCCAGACTGCGCCCACTACGTCGCTGGCTAGCGTGCTCCGGATGGGCGCCCGCGTACTGGTCATCGACAACTACGACTCGTTCGTCTACAACCTCGTCCAGTACCTGGGGGAGCTGGGCGCGGAACCGCTCGTCCACCGGCACGACGCCATCACGCTGGACGGGATCTCCGCACTCGAACCCGATGCCCTGCTCATCAGTCCCGGTCCCGGTAGACCTGAGGATGCAGGCGTCTCCACCGCGGCCGTCCTGTGGGCCGCCGGTCGCATTCCTGTGCTCGGGGTGTGCCTAGGCCACCAGGCCATCGGTGCCGCCTGGGGTGGAGACGTCGTCCGGGCACCGGAGGTGATGCACGGCAAGACCTCCTGGATCCACCACGAGGGTGCCGGCGTGTTCGCCGGCCTGCCAGCGCCCCTGGAGGCCACCCGCTATCACTCGCTCATCGTCGACCGCGACTCGGTACCCGACGAGCTCGAGGTCACGGCCACCAGCCATGACGGGCTGGTGATGGGTCTACGCCATCGTGAACTCGACGTCGAGGGCGTGCAGTTCCACCCGGAGTCGATCCTGACGACCGGCGGACACGACCTGTTGGCCAACTTCCTGGCCCGGATCGCCTGAACCGACCCGGGACCGTTCAGCCTGAGGAATCGGGTGGGCCGCCCTCGGCCTGCCCGATCACGATGGTCACGGTGATTCCGAAGTCCACCTCGACGTCGGGGATCGGGCTCTGGCTGATGACCCGTCCATCGTTGGGGCTGTAGGCGGGAAGCGGCTCGTAGCGGACGTTCACCTCGAGGTCCGCAGATTCCAGGGCCTGGACGGCGGCCGTCTCACGCATGCTCTCGACCGACGGCACCAGGACCAACGGCAACCCGGACGACACCACGATCTGGATAGTGCCTCCCGGCGCCAACTCGCTGTGGGCCGGAGGCTCGGTCCGGACCACCTGTCCGATCGGCACCGTTCGACTGCGCTCCTCGGTTGTACTGGCCTGCCAGCCCAACTTGGAGACGATGTTCATGGCGTCCAGCACCGGCCGGTTACTCAGGTCGGGAACCTCTTCGACGGCCGGCCCGGTCGACACGAACAGGATCACCCTCGCCCCAGGCGTGATCTCGAACCCCGGATCCGGTGACTGGTCGATCACCTCACCGTCCGGGACCACCGGGTGCTCCTGACCTACCGTCTCCACCGTGAGGCCCATCGCCTCGAGGTCCCTGGTGGCGTCGGTGGCCAGGTCGCCCAACACGTCGAGGAGGACCATCGGACCAGTCCCACGGCTCACCCACAGCCGGACCGTCTCCGCGGGCTCGATCTTGGTGCCAGCCTCCGGCTCCTGGCGGAAGACCGTGTTCTCCGGATAGTCCGAGTTCACCTCATAGTCCATCTGCACGCTGAGGTGGGCCTCCCGCAGGGTGTCGCGGGCCTGGTCCAACGGTCGCCCGATCAGGGTGGGCACCTCGACGAGCGTGATGCCGGCCGGAGCGGGATCGTCGCCGCTCACGCCAAGCGTGTCGAAGAACTCCAGTACCAGGTAGCCGAATGCCACGAGCAGCCCGGCCAGCACCACCGTGAACAGAGCGGTCCGGCGGAGGCCGTCGTCACGCCGGTGACGCGCGCCGTGCCCGAAGTCCGGCGCGGGGGCGGGTGCCGGAGCGGCGGGGCTGGCCTGCGGTAGGGGGCCCGGCGCTGCCACCCTGAGGTCGTGCGCCCCCTCCCGGTAGCGCCGGAGATCACCACGCAGGTCCTCGGCTGTGGGGTACCGGTTGACCGGGTTCTTGGCCAGCAGCTTGAGGGTGATCGCCTCCAGCGACTCGGCCACCGCCGCGCCGGCTGCCCGCAGCGACAGGGGGCTGTCCTGGACGTGCCGGTAGGCGATCGCCACCGGCGTCTCGCCGGTGAACGGCGGTCGACCGAGGAGCATCTCGTAGAGGACAATCCCCAGGGAGTACAAGTCGCTGCGTGGGTCCACCGGGCGCCCCTGCGCCTGCTCCGGCGAGAAGTAGGTGGCCGTGCCCATGACCGAACCGGACTGGGTGAGGTCGTTCCTGGTGCCCACCAGGGCGGTGGCGATGCCGAAGTCGGCCACCTTCACCTGCCCGTTGGGTGCCACCAGCACGTTCCCGGGCTTCACGTCACGATGCACCAGGCCGTTGCGATGGGCGAAGGCCAGGGCTGCGGCGATGTCGGCGCCAATGTCGGCGGCCCGATCCGGGTGGATGCTGCCTTCGGTCCTCAGCATCTCGGCGAGGCTCCGACCCTCGACGTACTCCATCACGATGAAGTAGGTGCCCTGCTCCTCACCCCAGTCGTAGACGCTGACGATGTTGGGGTGGTTCAGGTTCGCCGCCGCCTGCGCCTCACGACGAAAGCGCTCCACGAAGCTGGGATCACCGGAGAACTCGTCGAACAGGACCTTGACGGCGACCGGTCGGTCGAGCAGCAGGTCGCGCGCCAGGTAGACGTCGGCCATGCCGCCCCGGGCGATCTGGCGATGAAGTTCGTACCGTTCGTTGAAGACGGTTGGTCCCGGCGTTGACACGGCGCGCGATTCTACCGCCCGACCGTTTCTCCCGACCGTCGGTCAGGCGTTCTCGCCGCTACCGGTTCCCACCCCTGCCCGGAAGCCCTCGATGAGGCGTCGGGCCTCGTCAAGGGACCCGACCACGATCGTCTCGCCCACGGCGATGCGCGTCGGCCCGTCCAACCCGGCCACCCGAAGGTCGCCGCCCTCCACGAGCGTCGGTTCGAACCACAGGAGGCCGGATGGTCGGCCGCGGAAGACCGCCACGTCGCCATCGTCCGACCCGATGAACCACCCCTGATGGGCGTAGAGGCCGAGTACCAGGACGACGGTCGCCACCACGAAGGCCGCCATGGCCAGGCCAGTCCGCAGGACGTCTGGACCCTCGTCGATCCCTTCCGAACCACGGAAGGATCGCTCAGAGCGTGCGGCAGGGATCGCCGATCGGTCGGCATCGCGGACTTCCGGCCCGCCCACGACCTCGGCCACCAGGACCGTGACGTTGTCATGGCCACCGTTGTCAACGGCCTCGTCCACCAGACGGTCGGCCACCTCCTGGACAGATCCCACGGCGAGCGCCTCGGCCAGTCGGTCGTCGTCGAGTTCGTTGAACAACCCGTCGCTGCACAGCAGGTACCGGTCGCCCAGCACCGGCTCGAGTTCCCAGCTGTCGATTACCGGGTCGGCCTCGATGCCCAGCGCCCGGGTGAGAATGTTGCGCTGCGGGTGGCGGGCAGCCTCCTCGACGGAGATCTCCCCGGCCCGCACCAAGTCCGCCACCAGGCTGTGGTCATCGCTCACCTGTGTGAGTTCCCCAACGGCGTAGCGGTACACACGGCTGTCTCCGATGTTGGCGACGGCCAGCGCCTCGTCACCCGATGCCGAGTTGACGACGGCCAGCGCACACAGGGTCGTGCCCATGCCTGAGAGGTTCGGCTCGAGGGCCGCCCGCTCGAGGATCGTCCTGTTGGCCGACCGGACCACTTCCACGAGGCCCGCCCGGTCGCAGCGGTCGAAGCCGGCCAGCATGGCTGCCACCGCCTCGGCCGACGCCACCTCGCCCCCACGGTGGCCCCCCATCCCGTCGGCGACCACGAACAGGTCGTCGACCGAACCGACCGCGTCCTGGTTGGAGGTCCGGATCCGGCCCGTGTGGGTGGCCGTTCCGGCATCCAACCGCACAGAACGGTCCCGCGGCGTACGGCGGGAGGCGATCACGGCCTTCCCGGTGACGCGTACGGCCCCTCGGATCCGGGGCATGGAAGGTCGACGAGAAGCACGGCACCCACGGTGCAGCGATACTACCGGTCGCCCCGGAACCGGTCCGGGCGGGTGGTGGCGCCGGCCGCGTCTCATCTGTTCGGATCCCGTTAGCCTTTCCGACGCTGCTCGCGCGAGTGGCGGAATTGGCAGACGCGCAGGATTCAGGTTCCTGTGTCCGCAAGGACGTGAGGGTTCAAGTCCCTCCTCGCGCACCACGGTCGGCGCCGCTCACGGGCCCGTCCGACCAGGATCCCCACCCCGGTGGAACGGCTGATCAGAACACTGGACCCGGCGGGACCTCGACATCGGGCCGTGGCTCGCAGCCGGCCAACTCGGCCAAGAGCTCCATCTCGTCAATCGAGGTGGGTCGCACCGTGAGGCCCGTCGCCAGGGTCGACCGCCACTGCTGGAACCGCTCGGCTATGCGCTGCCGGGATCCCACAAGGGCACCGTCGTCCAGGTAGTCGTCTGGCACTGCGGCGGCCGCCTCGCCACGGCGGCCGGCGGCGAACAGTTCGGTTATCCGATCGGCCGCCTCGCCGAATCCCCGACGGACCATGGCGTCCCGATGGAAGTTGTGTGACGACGGCCCGTAGCCACCGACCCTCATGGCCACGCCCGGCCTGGCCGCGTCGAATGCGGCTGCCACGTCGTCGGTGATCCTCACCGTCGCCCCGACCTGCACCTCCAGGTCCGCCATCGTCCGACCCCCGCGGCGCAGCCCCTCGGTCAGGTCGTCCGCGTAGAGGTGGGCACTCCCCGGCGTGTAGCCCAGCGGCAGCCAACCGTCGGCCACCTCGGCGGTCAGGCGCACGTTGGCCGGCCCACCGGTGGCTAGGAAAATGGGCAGGTCGGGGTTCATGTGGAGGATCGGCTTCAGCGGACGACCGGCACCGACCGACCCGGGTCCCGTGTACGGAAGCTCCAACTCGGGTCCGTCGTGGGCGACCGGACCCTCCCTCCGGAACACCTGCCGGACGATCGCCACGTAGTCCCGGAGCCGCTGGTTGGGGTGCCCCCACGGCTGGCCGTACCAGCCCTCGGCCACCCGTGGGCCCGACAGGCCGAGCCCACAGACCACCCGTCCGGGGGCCAGTGCCTCCAACGTCCCGAACTGCATCGCCGTCGTCGTCGGTGGTCGGGCCGGCACCTGGGCCACGGCGCTCCCCAGCCTGAGGTATCGGGTGTGGGCGGCCAGGAAGGCCAACGGCGTGACCGCATCGGCGCCGTAGATCTCGGCCGTCCAGACCGAGTCGAAGCCCAACCGCTCGGCCAGCAGGACCCGCCGCAGGGGCAGGTCCACGCGGGGTTCAGACCAGACGTCAAGTCCCAGCCCGAGTTTCACGACGGCAACGTTCCTACGCGTTGACGTCTACCACTACACGGCCGCGGATACGGCCGGCCAGGATCTCCTCGGAGACCCCGGGCACCTCGGCCAGGCCCACCACGCGTGTCATCGACGCCAACAGGTCGCGGTCCAGGTCCTCGTCGAGGCGCCGCCAGGCCTCCAGCCGCCGGGGCCGCGGCACGTGCACCGAATGGACCCCGCGCAGCGTCACGCCCCGCAGGATGAACGGTGCCACCGTTGTGGTCAGGTCCATGCCCTGGGCGAGGCCACAGGCCGCCACGCACCCCTCCGGCTGGATCTGGGCCAGCACGTTCGCCAACGTGTGGCTCCCCACCGCATCCACGGCGCCGGCCCATCGGGCACGGGCCAGGGCACGGCCCCCGCCATCGGAAAGCTCACCACGATCGACGACCACCGACGCCCCGAGTCGGGTCAGGTACCCGGCCTCGGCGGGGCGCCCCGTCGAGGCGTGGACCTCGTGGCCCCTAGCGGCCAGCAGCGCCACGGCCACGCTTCCCACCCCTCCGGCGGCGCCGGTCACCAGCACTGGACCGGAATCGGGCGTGACGTCATGGTCCTCAAGCGCCAGCACGCAGAGCATCGCCGTGTACCCCGCCGTCCCGATGGCCATCGCCTCTAACGGGGTGATGCCGTCGGGGATCGGGACGGTCCACCCGGCGCTTACCCGGGCCCGCTGGGAGAACCCTCCCCAGGTGTCCTCGCCCAGCCCCCAACCGTTGACGACCACACGGTCGCCGACCGCCACGTCGGGAGAATCGGAGGCCGCCACGGTGCCGGCTAGGTCTATTCCCGGAACCATCGGGAAGTTCCGGACGATCGGCGACGAGTCGGTGACCGCAAGGCCGTCCTTGAAGTTGACCGTCGAATACCCGACGTCGACCAGGACGTCGCCCTCGGGCAGGTCGTCGTCTGTCACCTCGACGATCTCGCAACTGAAGCCGTCAGCGGGCCTGTCGAGCCTCAGGGCTCTGAACATCTGGGATCCTCCGCTCGTGGTCGGTCGAGGTCCGATCGGGATCAGGCCGGAACGGATCCGGTCAACTCCCAAACATGGCCAGCCACTGCTCCTCGGAGCGCGGCATGAACACGAAGTTGTCCCGGCGGGTCTCACCCATCGGGGCCGACGGTCGGGGCGAGTAGAGGTGGCCGGGATAGAGAACCGCCTCGTCGGGCACCCGTGACAGCCGGTGGTGGAGGCTGTGGTAGAGCGCCGCTGGATCACCGCCCGGCAGGTCGGTCCGACCACAGCCCTCGAGGAACAGCGTGTCACCGGCGACCAGCCGGCCATCGACGAGGAAGCACTGGCTGCCCGGGGTGTGCCCAGGGGTGTGGATGAGCTCGATGGCGACCTCTCCCACGGTCACCACGTCGCCGCTCTCGTGGCCGACGATCTCGTCATCGCCGAGGCCTGTCACCTTGGCGATGAACTCGACCTCCTCGCGCTGCGCGTGCACCGGTACCGAGACGTGCTCCATGAGTTCCCTGGCGCCGGCCACGTCGAAACCCATCATCGAGCCGCCCACGTGGTCCGGGTGGTAGTGGGTAGCCAACACCCCCGTGCAGCGCATGCCGTCCGCCTCGAGCACGTCGAGCAGGCCGGCCACGTCGTAGGCCGGGTCGACGATCACCGCCTCGCCGGTCCCACGATCACCGATCAGGTAGACGAAGTTGACCATCTGGCGGGCCATCTGGTCGCCGGTGGCGAAGTCCCGACCCGAGAGCAGCTGGCGGAAGTAGAAGCGGTCGTCGGTCCCGGAGGTCATGGTGTGGTCATCGTAGGGATGCTGAACCGGGCGGCCCGCAACAGCCATCGCTCAGATCGCCCTGTCTTCGTTCGGCGAGGAGATGCTTCCGGAGGGCCCGGCCTGCCCGGCGCCGTTCCGCCAGGCCTCCTCCGCCAGGGCCACGACGTCACGCAACGGCCGTCCGGTGGCCCGCGCCACCCTGGCGGCGTCATCGTGTTCGGCCTTGGCCCGACCGGCCGACACCTTGACGGCCACCGCATACCCGTCCACCTCGACGGCGTGCATTGTCCTGGACGTCGCCCACCGCTCCACCGTGTGGGCCCTCACCCCGAGGGAGCCAGTCTCGGCGGTGAGCACCCCGGCCACCGCGGCCACCACCCCGGCATCGCAGAGGGCGCTCACCGTGTGTGCCGGACGACCCTTCTTCATGACCATCGGGGTGATCCAGGCGTCATTGGCTCCGGCGGCCAGGCACTCCCCGATGGCATGGGCAAGCGTCTCGCCGGTGGCGTCGTCGACGTTGACCTCCAGCTGGACCAGGGCCTGGCCTGAACCGGGGAAGCCCAGCGTGGCCTCCGCCACCGTGCCGACCACCACCTGGGCGAGGTTCGGACGCCCGTCGAGGTCGCGGTCCCCGGCCCCGTAGCCCGTGGCCTCCACGACCATCGCCGGCATCGGCCCCCAGCCGACGACCAGGGCCGCCAAGAGGGCGGCACCCGTCGGGGTTGTGAGCTCGAAGGGCACGTCTGACCCGTGGGTCGGGGCCCCGGCCAGCAGGGCGATGGTGGCCGGGGCAGGGACCGGGATCAGGCCGTGGGCGGAATCGACCATGCCGTGGCCGGTGGCCACGCTCCCCGACCACACCTCGTCGATCCCCAGTACCTCGAGGGCAGCACAGGTACCGACCACGTCCACGATGCTGTCGATGGCCCCCACCTCGTGGAAGTGCACCTCCGACGGCGGGCAGTCGTGGAGCCGGCCCTCGACGTCGGCCAGGGCGCTGAACACGGCCGATGCCCTGAGGGCCACACGTTCGGGCAACCCGGCAGCGGCGATCATCGACTGGATGTCCGCGGCAGTGCGGTGGACGGTGCCGTCGGCGGCGACCACACGGGCCTTCGTGCCGGCCAGGCCACAGCGCAAGGTCGGTTTGGCGTCGAGCGTCCAGCCGTCGACGGGCAGCCGACGCAGCATGTTCCGGACCTCGGCCACGTCAGCACCGGCGTCGATGAGCGCCCCCAGCGCCATGTCGCCCGAAATCCCGGAGAAGCTGTTAAACCAGGCCAACCGGGTCATGCGGATGCCTCCTTCGGCGGACCCAGCAGGCGGAGCACCGCACAGGCGGCACCGAACCCGTTGTCGATCCCGACCACGCTCAGGCCGGATGCGCACGACGCCAGCATGCCGAGCAGGGCGGTCACGCCGGCCAGCGAGGCGCCGTAGCCCACGCTGGTCGGCACGGCCACCACCGGGGCGCCGGTGAGGCCCCCAACCACGCTCGCCAGGGCCCCCTCCATGCCGGCCACCACGACCACGGCGTCGGCGTCGTACACCCGATCCAGATCAGCCAGCAGGCGATGGAGGCCGGCCACCCCTACGTCGGCCAGCCGGCCCGGTTCGATCCCGTGGGCCCACAACACCGCCGCGCACTCATCGGCCACGAGAGCGTCGGCCGTCCCGGCGGTCACCACGAGGACCCGTTCCGCCCTGGGCTCCGCCCGACGCCACACCACGGTGCGGCCGAACGCCGTGCCAGATCCGTCGACGGCCAGCGCAGCCTCCGCCTGAGCCTTTTCGGCCCGTGAGAGCACGACCGGCCCGGTGCCGCCTTCCAGCAGTTCGGCCACCACGAGGGCCACATCCTCGGCGGTCTTGCCCGGGCCGTAGACGGCCTCGGGCACTCCCTGACGGAGCGCACGGTGGTGGTCGACGCGAGCTATGCCAATGTCGACGAACGGCAGGCGCTGAAGGCGCCGCACCGCATCGTCGGGCTCCACCTCGCCTGAGGCCACGTCGTCCAGCAATACACGAAGGGCGTCGGCGTCCACGTCACTATCCTTGCCCGTCGTGGCCGACCTCGCACCCCCAGACCGTTCAACGCTGGCGTACCTGGGTCCCCCGGGCACCTTCACCGAGCAGGCCCTGTACACCCAGGCAGACCTGGCGTGTCTGGACCTGAGGCCCGCACCGTCCATTCCCGAGGTGTTCCGCCGGGTCGTCGCCGGCCAGGTCGACCTTGGATTCGCGGCGATCGAGAACTCGATCGAGGGCAGCGTCAACATCACCCAGGACACGCTGGCCTTCGACGCCGACCTGCTCATCCAACGCGAGGTCGTGATCTCCATCCAGCTGAACCTCATGGTCGCCGCCGGCACGACGCTGGCAGACGTCGACCGCGTCGTCTCGTTCCCCCACGCCATCGCCCAGTGCCGTGGCTGGCTGGCCGACCACCTGCCCGATGCCGAGGTCCACGCCTCTAATTCCACAGCCGATGCTGCCCGCATGCTGGCCGAGGCGCCCGACAGGCGGACCGCGGCCATCGCCCCGAGCCGAGCCGCGGAGACCTACGGGCTCGACGTCCTGGCCGCCGACATAGAGGACCACCCCGAGAACCAGACACGCTTCGTGCTGGTGGCTGCCGACGGCATTCCACCACCGACCGGGCACGACAAGACGTCCCTCGTGGTGTTCCAACGGGCCGATCGCCCGGGATCGCTGTTGGGGATCCTCCAGGAGTTCGCAGCCAGGTCGCTCAACCTGACCCGGCTGGAATCACGCCCGACCAGGCAGGGGCTAGGTGACTACTGCTTCCTGATGGACCTCGAGGGCCACCTTGTCGACGAGCTGGTCGCCGACTGCCTCAGAAACCTCCACATGAAGCACGGCAGCGTGAAGTTCCTGGGCTCCTATCCGGCCGCCGGTTCCGACGGCGATGCCGTACGGCACGAGGCCTCCGAGGCGTCGCAGTCGGCCGACGGCTGGCTGGACGACCTGCGCTCGCGCATCCGGGGCTGAGTCGGGACGGCGACGCCTACGACAGCAGGTCGGTGGCGGAGGGAGGGGGATTCGAACCCCCGGAGCCGTGAGGCTCAACGGTTTTCAAGACCGTCGCAATCGTCCACTCTGCCATCCCTCCGCCGCGCAGCGTATCGGCGGGGGTACGCGGTCTCGGGGCCGCCGGTAGCATCCGTGCCCGAGGAGAGGTGGCCGAGCATGGTTGAAGGCGCTCCCCTGCTAAGGGAGTATGGGCCCAAAAGCTCATCGTGGGTTCGAATCCCACCCTCTCCGCCAGTCTCCCTCCTGTGGTAGCACCGGTCACCGGCGGTGGGCCAATTCCGGGCCGGCCGTACACTCGGTCCCTTGCGCTCGTAGCTCAATTGGATAGAGCATCTGACTACGGATCAGAAGGTTGGGGGTTCGAGTCCCTTCGAGCGCGCCAAGCAAGTTCGCAGGTCAGGACCCCCAACCAGATGAACTCCGCGAACGGCAAGGGCCGTTCCCCGAAGACTCAGTCTCCTGACCGGGGATTTCCCCTCTGCCATCCCCAGTGCCAACCGGGGAACGCCTCAAGGCGGTCGCTCTGGTCCGAGGGCATCTTGCCGCGCTTGAAGAATTGCCTCCTGGCGCTGGCCCATGCGCCGAGCGGATACTCAGCTCCTTCGAACAACTCGACGTGCCCCAGAGGG
>JAKURY010000034.1 GCA_022452145.1 Acidimicrobiales bacterium
CCGCCATCGACGTCGTGGCCCAGGCGGAGCACGGTCCCGATGGCCTGGCATGGCTCGTCACCTGGGACGAGGCGGTCGCCGACGCCGTGGAGGCCGAGGGCATGGCCTGCGTGGTAACCGACACGATCATGTCGTCGCCAGACGTGGCCGCCCTACTTGCCAAACGGATCCTGGGCATGCCGGCTGAGGATCTCACCCCGGATGCGAGTGTCACGCCGACCGCAGGCGCTTCCAGGAATGCAGAGGCTCGCCGATGACGACCGGGCAGCCGGCATTCCCGGCGATCCAGGTCATCCCGGTTGAGGGCCTTCCGGAGGTCCGGGTGGGTGACGACCTGGCGGGCCTCATCGCCGAAGCCGCCGACCTGGTGGACGGCGACGTTGTGGTCGTCACCCAGAAGGTGGTCTCCAAGGCCGAGGACCGGCTGGTGGACATAGACCCCGAGGTGGGCCACAAGCCGCTCGTGGAACGCGAATCGGTCCGGATCCTGCGCCGCCGTGGCGACCTGATCATCAGCGAGACCGAGCACGGCTTCGTGTGCGCCAACGCCGGCATAGACCTCTCCAACGTGGAGGCCGGCCGGGCTGCACTGCTACCCGTCGACTCGGACCGTTCGGCCCGTCGGATCCGCGATGCCCTGCGCCACCGGTTCGGGGTGGACGTAGCCGTGGTGGTGAGCGACACCTTCGGACGACCCTGGCGCCGGGGCGTCACCGACGTTGCCATCGGCTGCGCCGGCCTGCGGCCGGTGGTCGACCTGAGGGGCACAACCGACGCCCTGGGCCGCGAGCTGCAGGTGACCGAGGTGGCGATCGTCGACGAGATCGCGGCGGCCGCCGAGCTGGTCATGGGCAAGGCCTACGGGATCCCGGTGGCCGTGGTGCGCGGTGTGGACCCGGCGTGGTTCGGCGACGGCGGCGTGGTCGCAGACGTGGTCCGTCCGCCCGAAGAGGACCTGTTCCGGTAGGCCCACGGCCACTCGGAGAAGGCCGGCTCCAGATGACCAGAAAGGGTGGCCGCGAACGGCGAGAAGGTACGCCGCCCGGTCAGGCGCCGTAGCCGTCGGGGTGGCGCTGCTGCCAGCGCCAGTGGTCTGCCAGCATCTCGTCAAGGCCGCGTGTGGCCCGCCAGCCCAGCAGGTCCGCCGCCAGCGACGGGTCGGCCCAGATCCGCTCTATGTCGCCGGCCCGTCGGCCCACCACCTCGTGGGGCACCGGGCGACCGATGACCCGTCCGGCGGCGGCAAGTACCTCGAGCACGGAATGGCCGGTGCCCGTTCCCAGGTTGATGGCCCGGCAGCCCGGTGACCCGACTGACGGATCCCGGACATCCTCGTCATTCGGCGCAGCCAGCATGTCCAGGGCCGCCACGTGTCCCTCGGCCAGGTCGACCACGTGGATGTAGTCGCGGATGGCCGAGCCGTCCGGCGTGTCGTAGTCGCCGCCGAACACCGACAGCCGGTCCCGGCGGCCGACAGCCACCTGCATGAGGTACGGCACGAGGTTGTCCGGGGTACCCCGCGGGTCCTCGCCCAGGTCGCCGCTCGCATGGGCTCCCACCGGGTTGAAGTAGCGCAGCAGGAGGACGTCGAGCCCGCCCGCAGCGGCCTCGGCGGCCAGGAGTTCCTCGCAGGCGACCTTGGTGGCGCCGTACGGGTTGGAGGCGCCGACGGGCGAGTCCTCGGTGATCGGCAGCTGCGTCGGTTCGCCGTAGACGGTGCACGACGACGAGAAGACGAGGCGGGACACGCCGTGGCTGCGCATGGCCTCGACCACGCCGATCGTCGAGCCGACGTTGTTGCGGTGGTAGCCCTCCGGGTCGGCGATCGACCCGCTCACCGACTTGAACGCAGCGAAGTGGACCACCTCGTCGACGCCGTGGTCGGCAATGGCCCGTCCGACCGCGTCGGCGTCGGCCGCATCGGCCTCGATGAACGGGAGGTCGGGCCGGGTCAGGGCCCGGAGGGCGTCGACGGCGGCCACCGACGAGTTGGAGAGGTCATCCAGCACGACCACGTCGCGACCGGCTTCGTGGAGTACCGCCGCCGTGTGGCTTCCGATGTAGCCCGCTCCGCCGGTGACGAGGACGGCCATGTCAGGAGTCTCCCGGAATCCGGACGCCAGCCAGTTGGATACCGGCACCTACCGTCTCTGTCGCTCCGATGACGGTCAGGCCCGCTATCGACGCGCCGCTTCCCACATGTGCGCCGGGACCGACGATGGAGTGGTCAACGGTGGCGTCGGCACCGATGGTCGCGCCATCCATGACCACAGCATCACACAGGCGTGCGCCCGGCCCGACCGTCACCCCGGCCATGACAACCGACCGCTCTACGTCGGCACCAGGGTCCACCTGTGCCGACGGGTGGACGGCGGGAAGGTCTCCCCGCGTGCCGTCGACCAGGTCCACCTGCGCCCTGATGTAGGCCTCGGGGGTCCCGGTGTCGATCCAGTATGCGTCGGACCGCACGGCGTGCAGCCGGCGTTCGGTGGCCATGGCCGGGAACACCTCCCGCTCGATGGACACCGGCCGGCCGTCCGGGATCCGGTCCAGGATCGACGGTTCGAGGACGTAGGTGCCGGCGTTGATCCACCGGGAAGGCGCCGATTCGGCGTCGGGCTTCTCGACGAAACCGACCACCCGACCCTCGGCGTCGGTGGGGACCACGCCGTAGCGCGACGGATCGTCGACCTCGGTGAGGGCCAGGGTCGCCTCGGCGCCCGCCGCCCGGTGGCTGGCGACCATGGCGCCGATGTCCAGGTCGGTGAGCACGTCGCCGTTCAGCACCAGGAACGTGTCACAGCCCTCGGAAACTGAACCGGGCCCGGTGCCAGCACCGATGCCTGCCTCGAGGGCGGCGAAGCGCACGGCGCCGGCGGTGTCCAGCGGCTCCGGCTCGACCGCGTAGTGCAGTGGGAGCCCGGCACAGGTGCCGTCCGGGTAGGCGTCGGCGAAGGCCTCGGGGCGGAACCCCAGCGAGAGGACGACCCGGGTGACACCGTGGCCGGCAAGGTGGGCGACGACATGCTCGATAATCGGCCGGTCCACGACCGGCAGCATCTGCTTCGGTATGTCCCGGGTGAGCGGACGCAGCCGGGTTCCGAATCCCCCGACAAGGATGACGGCCTGCACGGGCCGGGTCCGCTACTCGGAGGTCGTGGGCGCCGGGGCGAGCGGATCCGAGGAGAGGGCGTCAGGGCTCACGATGTCCAGGAACGTGAGCCGCTCGGAGCGCGGGGCCGGCGGTTCGACGTCGGCGGGCACCATCGCGACCGTGAACGCCTCACGGTTCTTGAGGAACCTGACACCGGCCAGGTCCTCGGTCACCACCTCGGGATCACGCTCCAGGTCGTCGGCGTCGAACCGGGCGACCTTGAGCACCGTCGGCTGGCCACCACAGTCGGCGCCCTCCACCAACTCCTCACCGGTGTCGAGCACCACCGAGGCGTCGTCGATGCGGCCACCGAAGGCGGAGAAGAACTCGCCGAGGACGGCATCGCGGCCCGAGGCCAACTTGTTGAACGGGTGGATGTGCAGCAGCCCGTCACCGTGGGTGTGGATTCCGTTGGGATCGGTCTCGAGCACCACCTTGGACCGGAAGCTGTCGCAGACGTAGATGTCGTAGGCGGAGTGCCAGTGCTCGCCCACACGTGGCGCCGAGGTGGCCTCGCGGTCGGTACGTGCCCAGAGCACCAGGAGGGATCCGAGGACCACAACGAGGGCGACCGCCATCGGAAAGCCCATCTTCCGTCGTTCGCCGGTACCGCCCGATGCTCCCACCCGGGCGGCGCGGGCGACCTTGCTAGCTGAGTCTCCACGTGCCATAGGGGCAAGAGGCTACCGGCGGGCAGTCCCGACGGCGCATGTGCCAGCGGCCCGAGATCCGCCCCGGCGGCATGCATGCTCGCCCCTGATCAACCCCGTCTGACGTGCAATCTCCACGGTCTGGTCAGCCCTGCCGGCGGCGCCTGGTCGGCGTGCCGGCGAGCTCGTCGACGAGGTCCGCGTACGCCGCGGCGACCGAGGTGGGCGACCTCCACCGCTCGGCCCAGCGTCGCCCGGCCGCGCCCATGGTGGCCCGGAGTTCCGGATCGTCGACAAGGCGCTCCACCGCGGACACGAAGGCGTCCAGGTCGTCCGGGGGCACGGCCAGGCCGGCCCCGGCCTCGTCGAGCACCCGGGCCGCCTCGGTGCCCTCGTCGACGCTGGCGACCAGCGGCCGACCGGCGGCCAGGGCCGAATAGGTCTTTGACGGCACGCTGGAGGCGCCCAACCCGGCCCTGAGCAGCACGACGTGCACGTCGGCCGTGACCAGGACCTCGGGTACCCGTTCGGCAGGCTGGTAGCCGACCACCGTGAGGTTCGGCAGGTCCGCTGCGGCCTCGCGGAGCTCGTCTGCCCGCACGCCTCCACCGTTGGCCACGTAGGCGACGTCGTCGCGGTGACGGTGGCGTCGGGCGGCACCCACGAGGAGGTCGAGCGACTGGGAATGGCCCAGGTTGCCGGCGTACATGACCACGGTCCGGTCGCCGAGGCCGTGTTCGGCCCGGTAGGCGGTGTCGCGGTCCGCGGGCCGGATGGCGTCGGTGTCGACGAAGTTGGGGATGACACGCACCTGTGGTCGGCGGGCGTGGCTCCCTTCCTGGCCATTGGCGGCAGGCTGCTTGTCGATAGCCAGCTTGTCGATGCCCAACTTGGCAGCCACGTTGGCGGCCAGGTCATCTGACAGGACCGTGACGGCGTCGGACCGGCGGTAGGTGAACCGCTCCAGGGCCCTGAAGAACCGGATGGCACGGGGCGACGTGATGGCCCCGACCTGTACGGCCACGTCGGGGAAGACGTCCTGGACGTTGAACACCAGCGGACAGCGGTGCCTTCTGGCAACCAGCCAGCCGGCCAGGCCGAGGGTGAGGGGCGGCGAGACGGCGACCACGCCGTCGAACGGCCCACGGGCGGCCAGGCCGGCCAGGGTGGCGAGGCCGGTGAAGCCGACGAAGCCGAGGGCCCGGGCCACCAGGTTGGCCTTGTCGGACGGGAACGGGTGGAGGCGCACCACGGTCGCGTCGCCGTGGTTCCCCCGCCGGAACGGTCGACCCCGCCAGCCGTCGGCGATCCGGTGGTCGGCGTACCAGGGCAGGGAGGTGACGACGTGGACGTCGTGGCCGAGGTCGCCCAGCCGGTCCACGATGGCCGACACCACGACGCCGGTGGGGGCGGTGTCGGGCTGCAGGTGCGGCGTAATTACGAGGAGTCGCACGGTCAGCCTCGTGGTCCGGTATCAGGCCCGGCAGGTTGGCCAGAATCTGGTCCGACCTCAGGCCCGGCGAGCAGCCGTCGCCACGCCTGTTCAAGGGCCTCAGCCGAGGCCTCCCAGGTGTGGTCGGCGGCCGCCGTGAGCCCTCGCAGGGCCAGGTCCGTCCGCTGCGCCCGGTCGTCGAGGATCCGGCCCAGGCGGTCGGCCCAGGCCTGCGGGTCGTGCGGGGCCAGGACGGCGTCACGATCCACGCCACCGTCCGACACGAGGTCGGCGGCCGGGGTGCCGTCGGCCACGAGCACCGGCACGCCGGCGGCCATGGCCTCCAGGACCGGGATCCCGAACCCCTCGTAGGTGGACGGGAAGGCCACGACGGTGGCCGCTGCGAGGCGGCGGGCCAGGTCGTCGGACGGGATGCGGCCGGTACGCAGGATCCGGTCGCCGTGACGGCTGGCAGCGATTGCGTCAGCCACGTCGGCCTCGGCGTCACCCGGCCCACCGGTCAGCACGAGGTGGGCAGCCGGATGGCCGTCGGCCAGGCGGGTGAACGCCTCGACGAGCATCAGGTGGTTCTTGTGCGGGTGGGTGACCGCCGGGTACAGGATCGTGGGTGGGCCCGACGGCTCGGCCGGGCCGGCGGCAACTTCCTCTGTTCCGATCGGGACGGTGACCACCCGGGCGGGATCCATCCCGAGCCGATCGACGACCTGGCGACCCACCTGGTCGCTGACGGCCACCACCAGGTCGGCCCGGTCGACCGACCGGGGAAGTGCCCATCCCAGGTAGCGGCGCCTGACGAGCGGGAAGTTCCCCGGATGGACGAGAGGCTGGAGGTCGTGGACGGTGACGGCCACCGGTCGGCTCGTGCGAGCCGGTATGCGTCCGCCGAGGTGGTGGACCGCCATGCCGGCGGTTCGACGGGCCAGCCACGTGGACTCGGCGAGGATCCGGCGGGGGCGGCTGCTGCCGTCTCCGGGGTGGACGTCCACGTCGAAGGCGGCGCCCAGGTCGGGGTGGGCGTCCAGTGCCGCGCGGGACAGGTAGACGACCGGTCGGAGGTCCGACGGGCCGTGGCGGCCGTAGGCGGTGAGGGTGCGAACGGCGTACTCCTCGGCCCCACCGACGTCTCCGGGCACCAGCGACAGGAGGTTCACGGCGAGGCGGGTCATGTGCCCAGGACCTCTCTGTAGAGGCGCACCGTCGCTTCGGCGGTGGCGTCCCACGTCATGGTGGCGGCCCTGAGGCGGCCGGCGTCGCCCAGCCGGGCAGCCAGATCGGGATCCTCGATCACCCGGCGCATCGCATCTGCCAGGCCGTCGACGTCGGCGGAGTCCACCGTTAGGCCGGCATCGCCCACCACCTCCGCGGTAGCCGTGCCGGCCGAGGTGACGACCGGCGTGCCGTGGCCCATGGCCTCCAGCACCGGGAGCCCGAAGCCCTCCAGCAGGCTGGGGAAGCAGAAGACGTCGGCGGCGTCGAACCAGGCGTGCTTGACGGCCTCGTCGACGGGCCCGGTCACCACCACACGGTCCCCGAGTGGGGCGACCGCCGCGGAGAGGTCCTCACGCCACCCGGTGGGGCCGACCACGACCAGGGTCGGGCCGTCGAGGCCCAGGGAGGCCAGGGCACGGGCCAGGACTGGGAGGTTCTTGCGGGGTTCCACGGTTCCGACCCACAGTGCCACCGGCCCGTCGAGGCCGTGGCTGGCCCGGAGTCGTGCAGCCAGTTCGGGGTCCGCTGACACCGGGTCGGCACCGAGCGGGACGACGACCACCTGGTGTTCTGGGAATCCGGCTTCGAGCAGGTCCCGTCGTGTGGCCTCCGACGGGCAGACGACCCGGTCGGCCCGTCGGGCGTCGGACAGCCAGGCCTCGAACATGCGATGGCCCCGGAGGGTGGCGACCTCGGGGTGGCGGCGCCAGGCCAGGTCGTGGATGGTGGCCACCAGCGGCAGGTCGGTGGCCGGGACCGCTCCCCCGGTGGCATGTACCAGGTCCGGTTGGCCGGCCAGCCGGTCGACCACCGGTCGGTGCAGCCGGTGCCACGACTCGTAGAGCACCGCCCGGGGCAGGCGGGAAGCCACCGTGGGCACGCCGGCGTCGAGGTGGTCGGGCGGGCCGGTCCGGTGGCGGGCGGTGATGCCGGTTACGTCGACGTCCGGGCGGGCGTGCAGGGCGCGGGCCAGGCCGACGGCAGCTACCGCCGTACCACCGGGAACGCGGTGCCAGCACTGCTCCAGCAGGTGGGCTACCCGGATCGGGCTCGTAACCGGAATGCTCATCGGCACACTTCGGGCCAGACGGGCCGGCAGGGTTCCATCGCGGCGGTCCCCGGTCTGGCTGGTGGGCCGGTGGGCGGGGCCATCGCTCAGGGACAGCGGCTGCCGTCGGGACGTCGACCGTCGAACGTCGTGGCCCTGATGCGCAGCGTCCGCCGGGTGGCCCGGAACGGAACCGCCGAGGCGGCTGAGTCACCACCTGTTGCCAGGGCCGACGCCGGTTCGAACACCGGAAGGGCACCCTCGTCCTGTGTGCCTTCCCCGTCGGCTGTGCCACCTGGAGCGCCCAGGTCTCCCGATTCACCGAGGGCCGCCTGTGCGACCGCCTTCACCTGCTCGAGGTCCCGGGGCGCCAGGAGGAAGGAACCGAAGTCCTGGCCGAGGATCAGCTCGACGCGGTCGCCGAGGGCGTCGTCGAACTCGAAGCGGGGCATCGGCGTAACCATCTGGCCGACCAGCACGGCGTCGTCGAAGCGGTCACGCGAGGCCCGGACGGTGGTGGCCGGCACCGCCTTGCCGATAAACGGTCGGACCGGGAAGCCCTTGTAGACCATCTGCTGGAAGGCAGGGACCGACTCCTCGATCGGCCCACGACGGTCGATGACGTCGAGCAGCACGTCGTCGGGGCGCAGCGTGATCCCGCGGAACACGTCGAAGACCTTCCGGGCGTCCGGATGGAGCCGCAGCACCGACGAGGTTCCGACCACGTCGTCGTAGACCGGCAGTGTGTGACGCTCCAGGCCGGTCGGGTCGAAGTCGGCGAACGAGTTGCCCAGGTCCAGCAGGTCGCGCAGGGTCAGGCGGTCATCCAGGATGGTCGCCCCGGCGATCGCCTCGATCAGGTCGTCGCGCACGATCACCGACCGGGCGCCGTTGGCTACGACCCGCTCCATGGCCAGGACCAGGAAGTCCTGCTGGCGTCGGTTCCGCTCCAGGTCGTTCCAGACGCCGACCCGCTGCCAGGTGCCGTCGATGAACAGTTCCGGCTTGCGGCTGCGCACGAACGACAGGGCGGCCCGGCCGTCGAAGAGGGTGCAGCCGGACTCCGACACGTACAGGCCCGATGCGACGTCACGGGCCGGATACGGGAACCAGAGGGAGACGCCGCCGATCTCGTCGACGATGTTCTCGAAGCCGAGGAAGTCCACGATGAAGAAGTTGTGGATGGGTACGCCGAACTCGCTCGTCACCGTCTCTACGAGCGTCGGGGCGCCGAGTTCCATGCCGCCGACCAGCAGGGCCGAGGCCAGCTTCTCCTCCCGGACCGGTACGCCGTTGCGGTGGATCATCACGTAGAGGTCCCGGGGCAGAGAGACCAGGGAGGCCCGTGAGAGCCCGGGGTCCAGGCGGAGCAGCATGATGGCGTCGGCCAGCGCGATGCCGGGGGTCCGGTCACGGTGGCCGGCCGGATCGTCGGCGTCGAGCCCGACGGCGCTGTCGGTGCCGATCAGCAGGAAGTTCCGGGGCGGAAGGGGCTTGTCGGCCGGGTCAACTCCATCGTCGGCTGGCTCGCCGGTGGCGTCTGGATCGTCGACGTCCGCCGCCGCGTCGGGCTCGTAGACGTCGGCCAGCACGCCAGCGGGGACCTCGATGCGGACGATGCTGGCGACCGCGTCCTCGAACGAGGCGAGGCGGGCTGCGGCGGCCAGCATCCCGACCGAGAAGACGAGGCTGGCGAGGATGACCAACCGCTGGGGCCACGACCGCCGTAGACCCGCCGCCGGTCGCTCCGTCACGCCGTGGATGGTACCAGCGCGTCTCCGACGCCCCGGGCGCGGCCCAGCCGTACCGGGCCGGGCTGGCGGCCTGGTTTCCGAGGTCGTAGCAGGCACCAGGTCCGGTCCCACCAGCGGCGGTCCCTGACCGAGGGTCTGGTGTTGCGCCGACAACTCGTGGCACCCACGACCTAGCCTGCGCCGATGGTCGAAGCCGGGTCCTCCGCCGTCGTGGGCGCCTGCTGGGTCGACGGCCAACTCGTCGAACCGGGGACGGCCACCGTGAGGGCCGACGACCATGCCGTGGTGGTCGGCGACGGCGTGTTCGAGACGATGAAGGTCGTCGACGGGGCCGCCTTCGCCCTCAGCCGCCACCTGCGGCGCCTGGACCGCTCGGCGGCAGGGCTCGGGCTGGACGAACCGGACGAAGACCGCCTCCGGACCGCCGTCGGCGAGGTGCTTGCCGCCGACCCGTCGGCCGGCCTGCTGCGGATCACGTGGTCGAGCGGTGCCGGTCCGTGGGGGTCGGGCCGGGGCGACGGCCCGGGGACGCTCGTGGTGGGTTCGGGCCCGCCCAACGTGTGGCCGTCAGCAGAGCGGGTGCACCTGGTGCCGTGGGCACGCAACGAGCACGGGCCGCTGGTGGGCCTGAAGACCACGTCGTACGCCGAGAACGTGCTGGCGCTGGCCACCGCCAAGCGGGTCGGGTGCAGCGAGGCGCTGTTCGCGAACACGGCAGGCCACCTGTGCGAGGGCACCGGCACCAACGTGTTCCTGGTGGTCGACGGCGCCGTGCTCACTCCCCCGCTCTCGTCGGGCTGCCTGGCCGGGGTGACCCGCGAGCTGGTAATGGAGTTGGCCGACGTCGTGGAGCGCGACATCGACCCGGCCGGGTTCGCATCGGCCGAGGAGGCGTTCCTGACGTCGACGACCCGGGACGTCAGCCCGATCTCGGCGGTGGACGAGGTGGACCTGCCGGCTGCGCCGGGACCGGTGACCGCCGGCCTGATGGCGGCCTTCGCAGACCTGATCGCCCGGACGACCGACCCGTAGCCGATGCCCGCCGGTCAGGCGGGGCGCAGGTGGACGACGTCGCCGGCGTGAAGCGTCACCGGTCCGTCGCCCGGGTCGACGAGCAGCGAGCCGTCCAGGCCCAGGCCGACGGCGGTTCCGGTGACCGGCCCGTCGGGCATGTCGACCCGGACCTCGACACCGACGGTGGCCGACCGCTCCAGGTGGGCCAGTCGTAGGCGTTCGAGGCCGTCGACGGCCTCCAGGTCGGTGAGGCGGGCGTCGAAGCGGGTCAGGACGCTCCGCAGGAGGTCAGCACGGTCGATCGTGTGGCCGGCGGCTGCCAGGGAGGTGGCGCCGGGCGGGGCGGCGTCGCTGACCGTCGGCCAGCCGACGTTGACGCCCATGCCGACCACGATCGCCACCGATCCGCCAGCCGGCCCGCCGGCCGGGCCGCCGCCCACCAGCTCGGCGAGGATGCCGGCGACCTTGCCGGGGGCGGTGCCACCGACCAGCAGCACGTCGTTGGGCCACTTGACGGCGGCCTGCACGCCGTGGGTGCCCAGCGCCTCGACGGTGGCCACGGCGAGGGTGGCGGTGGCCAGCGGATGGCGGTCCGGATCCCAGGTGGGGCGCAGCAGGACCGAGAAGAGCAGGTTGGCGCCCGGCGGGGCGTCCCAGCGACGGTCCAGGCGTCCCCGTCCGGCCGTCTGGTGGTCGGTGACGAGCACCGAACCGTCGGGCAGGTCGCCAGCACCAGCACTGTCGCCAGCGCCGACACCGGCCCCGGAGACCAGGTCGGCGTTGGTGGAGCCGGTCTCGACCACGTGTTCGACAGGTCCGAACCGCGTGCCGGGAGGCGCGCCGAACGGGCGCCGATCACGAGGGTGATGCGAAACGGGTGCCATTCGGGTAACCATATGGCCGTGTTCAACAAGGTTCTGATCGCAAATCGGGGCGAGATCGCCGTCCGGATCATCCGGGCGTGCCGTGAGCAGGGGGTGGCCACGGTCGCCGTCTACTCCGACCTGGACCGCGACGCCCTGCACACCCGCCTGGCGGACGAGGCCTACGCGCTGGGTGGCCAGACGGCCGCCGAGAGCTACCTGGACGTCGAGGCCATCATGGGCGTCATCGAGCGGAGCGGCGCCGACGCCGTGCATCCCGGCTACGGGTTCTTCTCCGAGAACGCCGACTTCGCCCGTGCCGTCACCGCCAGGGGCGTGACGTTCATCGGCCCGCCGCCGGAGGCCATCGAGGTGATGGGCGACAAGATCAGCGCCCGCCTGGCCGCCGAGGCCGTCGGCGTGCTGGGCGTTCCCGGCACGACGGAGTTCATCACCGACCCTGATCAGGTTCGTGCCTTCGGCGCCGAGCACGGCTACCCAATTGCGATCAAGGCGGCCTACGGCGGCGGCGGCCGGGGCATGAAGGTCGTGGCCGACGAGGCCGCCATCGAGGCCGCCATCGAGTCGGCGCAGCGGGAGGCGCTGGCCTACTTCGCCCGGGACGAGATCTACATGGAGCGCTACCTGACGGCGCCCCGCCACATCGAGGTCCAGGTGCTGGCCGACGCCCACGGCAACGCCGTCTACCTGGGCGACCGGGACTGCTCGGCTCAGCGGCGACACCAGAAGCTGATCGAGGAGGCGCCGGCGCCGGGCCTGTCCGACGACGTGCGCACGGCCATGGGCGAGGCCGCGGTGAAGGTGGCGAAGGGCTGCGGCTACACGAACGCCGGCACGGTGGAGTTCCTGTACGAGGACGGCGAGTTCTTCTACCTGGAGATGAACACCCGCCTGCAGGTCGAGCATCCGGTCACCGAGCTGGTGACCGGCCTGGACCTGGTGGAGCAGCAGCTGCGGGTGGCGGCCGGCGAGCCACTGGAGTTCACCCAGGCCGACGTGGCCATTGGTGGTCACGCCATCGAGGTGCGGATCAACGCCGAGGATCCGGCCGGTGGGAAGTTCCTGCCGTCGCCGGGAAGGATCGACACCCTGAAGGTGCCCGACGGCTACGGCGTGCGGTTCGACGGCGGCTACGAGGCCGGCGACGAGATCAGCCAGTTCTACGACAACCTGGTCGGGAAGCTGGTGGTGTGGGGCCGGGACCGTGACGCGGCGATCCGGCGCACCCTGCGGGCCCTCGGCGAGATGGACATCCGTGGCGTGGCCACGACGATCCCGGCGGACGTGGCGATCCTGGAGCACCCGGACTTCCGGGCGGCGACGCATTCCACGAAGTGGGTGGAGGAGACGCTGGACCTGTCCGACGTGGGGTCGTCGGCCGATCCCGGCGATGACGCCGACGACGAGGAACCGACGGTCCGCAGGGACATCTCTGTCGAGGTGGACGGCAAGCGGTTCTCGGTCAGCATGTGGGTGCCGGAGGCGGCTCCCGCGGCCGGGCGGGCCCCGAGCCGGTCGAAGCGTTCGGGTGCCGGGAGCGGTGCGTCGGGCAGCGGCGAGGTGACCGTTCCGATGCAGGGAACCATCATCAAGGTGCTCGTGGCGGTTGGCGACACGGTCGAGGCCGGTGAGGGCGTCTGCGTGCTGGAGGCCATGAAGATGGAGAACACCGTGGCCGCCGGCAAGGGTGGCACGGTCACCGAGGTGCGCGTGTCACCCGGTGATTCGGTGGGCAGCGGCGACGTCGTCGCGGTGATCGAGTAGCCGGTTCGCCTGACGGGCGACCCGAGGGACCGCCGCTACTCGGCGGCGTCGGCCAGGGCCTCGGCCAGCGTGGGGTGCACGAACAGGCTCTCCTGGATGTCGTGCACGGTCAGCCCGGCGGTGACGGCCAGGGCCACGATGGAGATGAGCTCGGCGGCGTGGCGTCCGACGATGGAGCCGCCCAGGACGACGCCGGTGGCCGGGTCGGAGACGATCTTGATGAAGCCCCGGGGGTCGTCGTTGATGACGGCCTTGGCCGACGCGGTGAACGGCACCTTGGTGACCCGGATCTTGCGGCCCTCGGCGAAGGCGTCGGCCTCGGCCAGGCCCACGTCGGCGATCTCCGGTTCGGTGAACACCGCCGAGGCGGCCTTGTCGTAGTCCATGAGCCGGTGGGAGCGGTCGTCTACGACGCCCATGGCGTGCTCGGCGATCTTGCGGCCCTGCATCTGGGCCACCGACGAGAGCGGCAGCTTGCCGGAGACGTCGCCGGCGGCGTAGATGTGCGGGACGCTGGTCCGGCAGTAGGGGTCGATGGGGATGTAGCCACCGTTCGTCTCGATGCCGACGGTGTCGAGGCCCAGGCCCTCGCTGTTGGGCACCGAGCCGACGGCCAGGATCACGTGGCTGCCGGTGGCCATCCGGCCGTCGTCGCAGTGGACCGTGACCTGGTCGCCGTCGCGTTCGATGGACTGGGCCCGGGCGCCCTTGTAGAGGCGGACGCCGCGGCGCAGGAAGTCGGCTTCGAGGGCGGCTGCCACCTCCGGGTCCTTGGCGGGCAGGACCTGCTGGCGGCTGACCACGAGCGTCACGTCGCAGCCGAAGGACTTGAACATGTGGACGAACTCCACGCCGGTGACGCCGGAGCCGACGACGATGAGGTGGTCGGGCATCTCGGCCGGCGGGTAGGCCTCGCGGGTGGTGAGGATGCGCTCGCCGTCGACGGGGGCCCAGTCGGGGATGCGTGGTCGGCTGCCGGTTGAGAGCACGACCACGTCGGCTTCGATCTCCTCGAGGCCGTCGGCGGTCTCGGCAACGACCTGGTGGGGGCCCTTGAGCATTCCGGTGCCCTCGATGAGCCTGATGTTCTGGTTCTCGAGCAGTGACCGGGTGGAGCGGTGGATGCGGTCCTCGATGCTGGCCAGGCGGGCGGAGAGGTTGTCGACGTCGATGCGGGGGCTGACGTCGCCGAGGCCCATTCCCTGGGCCCTGGCGAGGAACGACATGGCGCCGCCGGTGGCGATCATGGCCTTGGACGGGATGCAGTCCCAGAGGTGGGCGGCGCCGCCGACGATGTCCTTCTCGACCATGACGACCTCGGCGCCGTGGCGGGCGGCGTAGCTGGCGGCGGTGTTGCCGCCGGGGCCGCCGCCGATTATCACGAATCGTGTGGGTCGCACGGTGGGTCAGGCTACCGAGCCGGGCTGCGGGGCACCCGTAGAGTGCGGATCGTGCCGACCGCTCCCCGACCGTTCGGCGTCCGCCGTCGGACGCTCAGGAGCGCCTGGATGCTGCTGCGCTCCGGTGACCTGGCCGGGTTCGCCCGGCGGCTCTGGAGGCGCCTGGTAGCGCTCCTGAGGGCACTGGGGCGCCTTGGAGGCCCCGTAGGCCACGTTCAGTGGCGGGAACGCTGGGTGGACCTCACGGACGGTGAACGGGAGGTGGTGGCCGGTTGGGCGTCTGCCACCCGGTTCGCCGTGGTGGTGGGCGACGGGCCACCGGAGGCGGTGGAGGCCACGGTGGCGTCGCTGGCGGCGCAGCTGCACGACGGGTGGGTTCTGAGCGCCTCTGCGCCGGACGTGGCGACCGTCGGGACCACCGCCGGGGTGGCCGACTGGGTGGTCGACCTGCAGGCCGGCGTGGTGCTCCACGAGGCGGCGCTGGCCACCGTTGCCCGTGCCATCGACGCCGATCCCGGCCTACGGCTGGTGTACGCCGACTTCGACCACCTGGACGCCGACGGCGTGCCGACCGACCCGTGCTTCCTGCCGGACTGGAACCCCGACCTGTTCGACGGGCTGGGGCGCATCGGCCCGCTGGTGGCCCGCCACCGGTCCGTGGCGGCCCCCCAGGACGGCGCCGTGCCTGTACTGCCCGGCGGGGTGGTCGCCCACCTTCCGTTCGTGCTGGCGTCTCGGCCCGGCCGCCTTCGGGCGGGCGACCCGGCACCGGTGCGGCGACGGTGGCCGATCGGCGACCCGCCACCGCGGGTCTCGGTGCTGATCCCGACGAGGGACCAGGGGCGCCTGCTGGAGGCCTGCCTGACCAGCCTTCGATCGGTGACCACCTACCCGGACGTGGAGGTAGTGGTGGTCGACCACGAGTCGACCGAGCAACGGGCCCGCGACGTGATCGACGCCCTGGCCGACGACCCGGACGCAGTGGTGGTGCCGTTCTCGGGGCCGTTCAACTTCGCTGCGATGTGCAACCGGGCAGCCGAGGCGGCCTCCGGTGACGTGCTGGTGCTGCTCAACAACGACACCGAGGTTCTGGCACCGGACTGGCTGGACGAGTTCGTCGGCCAGTTGGGCCGCCCGGAGGTCGGCGTGGTCGGCGCGCTCCTGTTGTTCACCGATGGGACGATCCAGCACGCCGGCGTGCACCCGGGGGTGGGTGGCCTGATGGGACACGGCCACAAGTACCGACCCGGCGACGACGGTGGCTACCACGGGCGGCTCACGGTGGCCCACGAGGTGGCCGCGGTGACCGGAGCGTGCCTGGGCGTTACGAGGGCGCTGTGGGACCGCCTGGGCGGGCTGGACGAGGAGCACCTGGCCGTGGCCTACAACGACATCGACCTGTGCCTCCGGGCCCGCGAAGCCGGACTGAGGGTGGTGCTGGCGCCCCACGCGGTGCTGCACCACCACGAGTCGGTGTCGAGGGGCTACGACGACGACCCGCTGCGCCGGGCCCGCCTGGGGCGCGAGGTGGCGGTCATGGAGGAACGCTGGGGTAGCGCCCTGACAGTCGACCCGGCCCACAGCCCGAACCTGGCACTGGACGGCGACGGCTTCACAACGGCCGCTGTCCCACGGGCGACTCCCCCGTGGCGGGCCTGAACGGCCCGGCCGGGCGTCAGTCGACGTTGGTGAACGACAGGTAGGCGAGGCGCTTGGCCTCGAGGCGACCCTTGGCTATGGAGTCCAGCACGAGGCCGGCGGTGGTCATGAGCAGGCCCACCACGACGAGGCCTGTGGCCAGGATGGCGGTCGGCAGGCGGGGCACGAGGCCCGTCTGGGCGTAGGTGACGGCCAACGGGATGCCGAGGGCCACCGAGGCCGCGTAGCAGGCTCCGGCGATCCATCCGAAGAACGCCAGCGGTCGGTGCTCCTTGAGCAGGACCAGCATCGCCCGCAGGATGTTGGTGCCGTCGGCCACGGTGCGGAGCTTGCTGGCCGAGCCGTCGGGCCGGGTGCCGTAGTCGACCTCCACCTCGGCCACCGGGAGGCGCAGTTGCGAGGCGTGGACCGACATCTCGGTCTCGATCTCGAAGCCGGACGAGACGGCGGGGAAGCTCTTCACGAAGCGTCGGGAGAACACCCGGTAGCCGGAGAGGATGTCGGTGAAGCCGGAGCCGAAGAGGGCCCGGTAGAGGCGGTTGAAGAGGCGGTTGCCGAAGGCGTGTCCGGCCCT
>JAKURY010000035.1 GCA_022452145.1 Acidimicrobiales bacterium
TCCCGTTCAGTCCTGACCTGGACGACGCCGTGGCCCACACCATCGTCGTGGATCGGGTGGTCCTGACCAGGGGCATCACGCTGTCGACCGCACCGGTGGTGGTTGGTGGGGGTCGTGGCGTGGGTTCCGCCGAGGCCTTCGGGCCGCTGGAGGAATTAGCCGCCCTGCTGGGTGGCGTCGTTGGGTGCTCGCGTGCGGTTACCAACACCGGCGGGCGTCCACACAGCGACCAGGTCGGCCAGACCGGCACCCGGATAGCGCCGGAGATCTACATCGCCAGCGGAATCTCGGGTGCCATCCAGCACTGGGTGGGGGCCATGGCAGCCAAGAACATCCTGGCCATCAACACGGATCGGGAGGCCAACATGGTCGCCCGCGCCGGCCATGCGGTCATCGGGGACCTGCACCAGGTCATTCCGGCAGTCATCGAGGAGATCCGGAGCCGGAGGGGCTGAGGTGGCGGGAGTTCTGGACGGCGTCGACTGACACCGGGTCCCGGGCTCAGTACCGGCGCCGGGTGCCGCCGAGCACGGTGCTGGTGTCTGTCACCGGGACGATGGGGAACCAGCCCCGGACCGAGTTGACCATCCAGACGGCGGCGGCCCGGTCATGACGTCGACATCAGCGTGTCGGTTTCATGGTGTCGACACCACGATGCCGACATCACGAAGAGCCTGTCTCCGCACCGCCCTCCCGGTCCAGGCGTCGGACGAACACACCGGAACGGGGCTTGGGCTCAAAGTAGGAGGACTTGGGAGGCATGAGGTCGCTGTCGTCGGCGACGGCCATGAGCTCGGCGACCGACGTGGCATGCACGACGAAGCCCACCCGGTCGTCGGCGTCGCACCGGCGGACCAGGGCGGCGAGGCCGACCGGCTCAGGGATGTAGTCGATCATCGGATCGCTGCCCGGGTCTGTGATGCCGAAGGTTGGGGCCAGTACCCCGTCCTGGAGGCGGGACACGTCCAGGCGGTCGACCGCCCGGTAGCCGACCGCCGGCGGAAGTTCGAGGGAGAACCATCGGCCGCCCACGTAGACCCCCACGGTGCCGGGCCCGGCAGGGCGCGCGTCGGTGGCATCGGCCCTGGGCTGCAGGGACCCGCAGTCGGCCAGCGCCCCGAGGATCGCCTCGGTCCCGCGTCCGGCCCGATCCCCGACCCGACGGTGGAACGGCAGGACCAGCATCTCGGCATCCGGGAACAGCACGGCCTCGGTCCACTGCAGTGGATGGTCGGGGTCGGTGGGTGCCACCCGGGCCAGTGCCTCGACGGCGGCTGCCAGCCGGTGGTGGCCGTCCGTGACGTAGAGGGCCCGGTCTCCCATGGTGTCCATCAGGGCGTCGGCGTCCTCGCCGACCACTGCCCAGACCGTCTGGTGGACGCCCTCACTGGTGGACTCCAGGATCGGTCGGCCGGCGCTGCACGCGGCGATGACCGCGTCCAGGGCGTCGTCGGTCCGGTAGGTGAGCGAGATCGGGCTGGACGACATCCCGACCTCGAGCAGGTGGCGGGTCAACAGGTCGGCCCGGCCCGGCCGGACCGACTCGTGGCGCAGGATCCGCCGGTCGTCGGCACCGGTCACGGGGACGAGGCCCAGGATTCCGGTCTGGGCGTGGTCGTCGATCTCCATGCGGTACAGGAACAGGGACGGTCGGTCGTGCGCCAGGTAGGCACCGGCGTCGTAGATGCGCTGCATGGCAGCCGCACATCCGGCGATCAGGCCGTCGATGTCATCGCGCCGGTCGGGTGGCACGTCCTCCTGGGAGCGGGTCACGTGCAGGAAGCTGTACGGGTTCGCATCGGCCACCGCTGCCCGCTGCTTCGGCGTGTAGGCGTCGTAGGGACCGGTGGTGACCCGATCGGCCCATGCCGGGTCGATGACCAGGCCGGGAAATGCCCTCAGGACATTCACTGTTGACGACCCCTGGTCTGTACCTGGATCACGTTGTCCAGGGCGGCCAACTGCCGGGTGACGTCGACGGTCACCTCCCCGGTCACGTCGATTATGGCCATGGCTGCGTTCGAGCCCTTGAAGACCTTGTTCGCCATGGTCTGGACGTTGATGTCGGCCTTGCGGAGTACCTCCAGCGCGCCGGCCAGCACGCCGACCCGGTCGAAGTGGCGGATCGTGATGGTGTCTGCGCCGACCCGTGTCTGGACCACGTTCACGCAGTTCATGGGATCGCCGGCACGGTAGGCCTCGATGACGTCGATGGTGCGGGCCGAGGTGGCGTCCTGGGCCTGCTGCGTCGAGGCTCCGATGTGGTGGGTGCCGACGACCGACGGATGGGCGGCCAGCTTCGAGATGAACTCCCCGGTGCCGCTGCTCGGTTCGTCACGGAACACGTCCAGGCCCGCCCGGATGCCCTTGGACTCGATGGCATCCAGCAGGGCCCCCTCGTCGACCACCTCGCCCCGGCTGGTGTTCAGCAGGATCGAACCCGGCTTCATCCTGTCCAGGAATCCGGCATCCACGAGGTCGACGGTTTGGTCACCGCCGGGCACGTGGATCGACACGATGTCCGACTCGGCGAGGAGGGTGTCGAGGTCGTCGACCAGGCGGATGCCGATGGAGCGGATGCGCGCCTCGATGTCGGCCCGTCGGTCGGCCTTGCGCTCGGCCACCACGGTCATGCCGAACGAGCGGACCCGCTCGGCGACGGCCAGGCCGATCTCGCCCACGCCGACGATGCCGAAGGTCTTGCCCATGAGGCCGTCGGCCTCCGAATAGCCATTCTTGTTCCAGGTGCCGTTTCGGAGGTCGTTGGCGGCTGCCGGGATGTGCCGGTCGAGGGCCAGCAAGAGGCCCAGGGTGAGCTCGGCCACGGCCACCGAGTTGGTGCCGGGCACGTTGCAGACGTAGATGCCGGAGTTGGCGGCCGCCTGGCAGTCGATGGTGTTGGTTCCGGCGCCCGAGCGCACGATGAGGCACAGGACGTCGGACCGGTCGATGGCCTCGGCCGTCACCCTGGTGCTGCGTACGACCAGCACGTCGATGCCCTCGATGGCATCGGGGATGTCGTCGGCGCACAACTCGGGAGCGACTATGCACTCGTCGCCCTGCTGGCGGAGGAGGTCGATGTGCGACTCGGGTAGAGCGTCGGCAAACAGGATCTTCATAGGTGCTCCTTCGGCACGCCGACGCCGGCACCTGAGGTGCGGACGGCGGGGTAGCCTGCGCGAATCTGGGGTGGCCCTGAGCCGTAGAAGAGCCTACGCAGGGCCATGCCAGAGCACAATGGGCGGTCCGGTCGGCAGCATCATCGGACCCGGTCACCCTGCCACGTGCGGGGAGTCAGGGGGGGGCTATGACCCGAGCCATGAACCGCGATGTGATCGTCTCGTGCGCCGTGACCGGCGCCGGCGACACGGCCGGCCGAAGCGAGCACGTGCCGGTCACCCCGGAACAGATCGCAGCGTCGGCACTGGACGCAGCCTCGGCCGGGGCGGCGATCGTGCACTGCCACGTGCGCGACCTCGAGTCCGGAAAGGGCACGCGGACCGTGGACCTCTACCGGGAGGTGGTGGAAAGGATCCGGGAGAAGAACGAAGAGGTGGTCATAAACCTGACGGCCGGCATGGGTGGTGACCTGAACGTGGGTCCGGACGACGACCCGATGGCGTGGCAGCCCGGCACCGACCTGGTCGGTGGCCTCGAACGCCTGGCACACGTGGAGGCCATCCGGCCCGACATCTGTTCCATGGACTGCGGGTCGCTGAACTTCGGCGATGACAACGAGGTGTACGTCTCCACCCCGTCGATGCTGCGGATAATGGCGAAGCGGGTCCGGGAGCTGGGCGTCCGGCCCGAGCTGGAGGTCTTCGACACGGGAAACCTGTGGTTCGCCGAGACGATGATCGCCGAGGGCCTGATCGACGCCCCGTACTGGATCCAGCTCTGCCTGTCGATCCCCTACGGAACGCCCCTGGACATCGGGATCCTGCAGGCCATGGTGAACCGCCTGCCTGACGAGGCCGAGTTCACGTCGTTCGGCCTGGGGGCCATGCAGATGCCCATGGCCACCCAGTCGGTGATGCTGGGAGGCCACGTACGGGTCGGCCTGGAGGACAACCTCTACCTGGAGCGTGGGGTCCTGGCCACCAACGCACAACTGGTCTCCAAGGCCGTGATGCTCATCGAGCTCATGGGTGCTCGGATCCAGACGCCGGCCGACGCCCGCCGGACCCTGAAGATCGGCTGATCCGGGAGCCGAGTGGAGAGGTATGTGCCGGTGACGGAACCGCGCACCATCGGGGTGGTCGGCACCGGGGTCATCGGCGCCGGCTGGGCCGTCCGGGCACTGGCCCGGGGCCATGACGTCGTGGCCTGGGATCCGGCCCCCGGTGCGTCCGACAGGCTCGGGTCCGCCGTTCGGAGGGCCTGGCCGTCGGCCGCCAGGCTGGGGCTGTTCCCCGGCGCCGATCCGTCCCGCCTGACGTGGGCCGACTCCGCCGAGGGGTTGGCGGCCCGAGTGGACTGGATCCAGGAGAGCGCTCCGGAGGACGAGGAGGTGAAGCGGCCGCTGATCCGGTCGCTGGCCGCCCACTCGGGGCCCGAGGTGGTGATCGCCTCCAGTTCCTCGGGCCTGCTCCCCACCCGGCTCCAGGACGGTTGCGAGCATCCGGAGCGGATCCTCATCGGCCATCCCTTCAACCCCGTGTACCTGCTGCCGCTTGTCGAGGTGGTGGCTGGGGAGCAGACCTCCCAAGCCGGCATGGACGCGGCGGTAGCCCACTACGACGACCTGGTGATGTACCCGCTCGTGGTACGCACCGAGATCGAGGGCTACCTGTCGGACCGCCTACAGGAGGCGCTGTGGCGCGAGGTCCTCCACCTGGTCAACGACGGCGTGGCCACGACCCGGGAACTGGACGACGCCGTGAGCTACGGCCCGGGGCTCCGGTGGGCAGGCATGGGCACCAACCTCACCTTCCACCTGGCCGGGGGAGAACAGGGCATGCGGCACATGCTCCGGCAGTTCGGACCGGCCCTGAAGCTGCCCTGGACGAAACTGGAGGCGCCCGAACTGACCGACGAGCTGATCGAGGCCATGGCGGATGGTTGCGAGGCACAGGCCGACGGCCGGAGCATCGACGAGCTGGAGCGACTCCGGGACGACTACGTGATCGGCGTGATGCGCTCCTTGCGCCCCCTCGACCTGGGCGCCGGTCGCCTCATTGCAGAACGGGAGGCTCGTATCCACGAGGCCTCGGGCGTGTCGACCTGGGCCACCGGCGATCCGGTGGCGGCACCGTTGGCCCTGTACGAGGCGCCGGTCGAGCCGGACTGGGTGGACTACAACGGCCACATGTCCGAGTGGGCCTTCCTGACCGCGTTCGGCTGGGCCAGCGACAAGCTGTTCCGGTACATCGGGATCGACGAGGACTATCGTGCGGCCGGCCACTCCCTCTTCACCGTGGAGACCCACCTCAACTACCTGAAGGAGGCCTCCCTCGGGGATCCGTTGCGCTTCACGACCCAGGTGCTGGGCGTCGACGCCAGGCGGGTCCACTTCTTCCACGCCATGGAGCACGCGGGTACCGGCGAGCTGCTGTGCACCACCGAGCAGATGCTGCTTCACCTGGACACCGATGCCGGTGCCACTACGCCGATCCTGTCGGGTCCGGCCGCCGCGCTGGCCGCCATCGCCGATGCCCACGCCGATCTGCCCGTCCCACCCCAGGTGGGGCGGGTGATGGGCCTCACCTGAACACCTGACCGGTACCCGAACCCGGAGCACGCCATGGACTTCGCCCTGACAGACGAACAGCAGATGATCGTCGAGACGGTCCGTTCCTTCGTCGAGCGCGAGCTGGTTCCCCACGAGGACGAGGTCGAGCGGCTCGGCGACGTGGAGCCGGACCTGGTGGCCCGTATCCGCGAACGGTCGTTGGCCGCCGGCATCTACGCGGCCAACATGCCTGCCGAACTGGGTGGCGGCGGTCTGGACAACCTCACCATGGCGCTGGTGGACAGGGCCTTCGGCTGGACGCAGTATGCGCTGCACTACGTGGTGGCCCGTCCCTCCAACATCCTGCAGGCCTGCATCGGCGACCAGGTCGAGGAGTACCTGCTCCCGACGATCAGGGGCGAGCGGGTCGACTGCCTTGCCATGAGCGAACCGGGCGCCGGCTCGGACGTGAGGGGCATGTCATGTCGGGCCGTCCGGGACGGCGACGACTTCGTCGTCAACGGCACCAAGCACTTCATCAGCCACGCCGACCTCGCCGACTACACGATCCTGTTCGCCGCGACCGGGGAGGAGAACACCCCCAGGGGGCCCAAGAAGCTGATCACGTCATTCCTCGTAGACCACGACACGCCGGGCCTCAAGTTGGCGCCCGGCTACAACTCGGTGTCCAACCGCGGCTACCACAATCTGATCCTGAACTTCGACGACTGTCGGGTGCCGGCGTCGAAGGTACTGGGCGAGGAGAACCGGGGCTTTGAGGTGGCCAACGAGTGGCTGGGCTCCACCCGCCTGCAGGTTGCCTCGGTGTGCCTGGGGCGGGCCGACCGGGCGATGTCGGTGGCGCTGGACTGGGCCGCGTCCCGGGAGCAGTTCGGCCAGAAGATCGGAAAGTTCCAGGGTGTGTCGTTCAAGTTGGCCGACATGCGCACCAGGATGGTCGAGGCCGAGCTGATGACCTACCGGGCGGCGTGGTTGATGGACCATGGCGACATGTCGGATGGCGACGCGGCCATGGCCAAGATCTCGTCCACCGAGATGCTGCAGTTCGTATCCGACGAGGCCATCCAGATCTTGGGTGGGATGGGCCTGATGGAGGAGTTGCCGCTGGAGCGCATCTGGCGGGATGCCCGTGTCGACCGGATCTGGGACGGCACGAGCGAAATCCAACGTCACATCCTTAGCCGCGAGATGCTCCGCCCGTTGGGCGCCTGAGTGATTGCCCACTGGCAGGATCGACGTGAACCGACTGACCCGCCTCCCGGCAGGATCGACGTGAACCGACTGGCCCGCCTCCTGGCCCCGGGTTCGATCGCTGTGATCGGTGGCCGCCCGGCCGCCCTGGCCGTCGAGCAGTGCCTGGCGCTCGGCTTCGAGGGCGAAATCTGGCCGGTCCATCCGACGCGGTCGGATCTGGCGGGCATTCCGACCGTGCCGACCGTGGCCGACCTGCCCGGGTCGCCGGACGCCGCCCTGGTGGCGGTCAACCGCCACGCCACCATCGACGCGGTGGCAGCCCTTGCCGCCCTCGGAGCCGGTGCGGCGGTCTGCTACGCCTCGGGCTTCGCCGAGGTGGGTGGGGTCGGGGTCGACCTCCAGGCCGATCTGGTCGCAGCGGCCCGTTCGATGCCGGTGGTGGGTCCCAACTGCTACGGCACGGTGGCCGCAACGGTCGGGGCGGCCCTCTGGCCCGACCAGCAGGGCCTGCGACGTACCGGACGCGGGGTGGCCCTCGTGACCCAGAGCGGCAACATCGCCCTGAACCTCACGATGCAGAGCCGCCGAATGGCCATCAGCCACGTGCTGACGGTTGGTAACCAGGCCGACGTCGGTCTCGAGGAGTGCGTCGAGGTCCTGGTGGGCGACCCGACGGTATCGGCCATCGGCCTGCACATGGAGGCCCTGGGCGACGTGGCCCGATTCGAGTCGGCCTGCCTGCGGGCCTCAGCGGCAGATGTGCCGGTGGTGGTGCTCAAGACCGGGTCCTCGACGCTGGCGGCTGGCATCGCCGTGTCGCACACCGCCTCGATGGTCGGCGACGCCACCGCCTACCGGGCGTTGTTCGAACGCCTAGGCGTGCGACAAGTCCGGTCGATCCCGGAGCTGCTGGACACGCTGGCCGTCCTGGACGGGCTGGGTGGGATCGGCGGACGCCGACTGGTCTCGATGAGCTGCTCGGGTGGCGAGGCATCGGTGGTGGCGGATCGGGCCGAGTCCATGGACCTGGACTTCCCGGCCTTCGACGACGATCATGCTGTCCGGATCACCGACACCCTCTCCGACCTAGTGGCGGTCTCCAACCCGCTCGACTACCACACCTTCATCTGGGGTGACCGGGAGCGCCTCTCCGCCACGTTCACAGCGGTGATGGACGGACCCCTCGACGCAGCCATGCTCGTCCTCGACTTTCCATCTGCAGGCCTCGACGGCTCGGGCTGGTGGCCGACGCTGGGTGCCTTTGCCGACGCTGGTCAGGCCACCGGGACCCCCGGGGTGGTGGTGGCATCGATGGCCGAGAACCTCCCCCCGGAGGTTGAGGCGGCGGCCGACGAGGCCGGTCTGGTTGCCGTCCGGGGCATCGGTGAGGCGCTCACCGCCCTCGAGGCCTCGGCATGGTGGGGTGGACGGCGGGACCGGCCGCCGCTCTTGGTCGTCGATCCGTTCGATCCGACTGCCACGCGTACCCTGTACGAGGTCGAGGCCAAGGACCTGCTGGAAGCGGTTGGGGTACCGGTTCCCCGGCGTCAGGTGGTCACGGCCGTCGATGCGGTGGGTGCCTGGGAGCGCGGGGCCGCCACGGTTGTGGTCAAGGCCACCGGGATTACACACAAGACCGAGGCAGGCGGTGTGGCCGTGGGGTTGGCCGACGCCGCCGCGGTAAGTGCCGCCATTGAGTCCATGGGCCTCGACGACGACGATCAGGTGTTGGTGGAGGAGTTCGTGGATGACGCCGTCGCCGAGTTGCTGGTCAGCGTCCGTCGGGAGCCTCCGGTGGGTTGGTTCCTGACCCTGGGTATCGGCGGCACTCTGGTCGAGTTGTTGAGCGACACCGCCGGCCTGCTGCTCCCCGTCGATTCCGAGGACGTCCTGGCCGCCCTCCGGGGTCTGGCCGCCTGGCCACTGCTCGTCGGACACCGCGGGAGCCCACCCGCCGACCTCGACGCACTGGTCGGGACCATCATGGGCATAGCGGGCGCGCTGCACGCCCGTCCCGACCTGGTGGAGCTCGAATGCAACCCGGTGCTGGCTCGCCCGTGCGGGGCGGTCGTCGTCGACGCCCTGGCGACCGTGGTGGACTGCCGGTGAGGAGGACCCCCGAATGACCGATGCCCACGATGCCTCCAGGTCGTCGGTCAGCACGCGGATCCACGACGGCGTGCTGGAGGTGGTCCTGGACCGTCCGAAGGCCAACGCCATCGACGCTGCCGCCAGCCGGGAGCTGGGGCGGGTGTTCGCCGGGTTCCGGGATGATCCGTCTCTGCGGGTCGCCGTGTTCACGGGTGCCGGGGACCGCTTCTTCTCGGCTGGCTGGGACCTCGGCGCCGCGGCGGCCGGTGAGGAGTTCGAGGCCGACTACGGAGAGGGCGGTTTCGGGGGGTTCGGTGAGTTGCCGGGGCGGAACAAGCCGGTGGTTTGTGCCGTGAACGGCCTGGCGGTGGGCGGCGGCTTCGAGATCGCCATGGCGGCCGAGTTCGTGCTGGCCGCCGACCACGCCCAGTTCTTCCTGCCCGAGACCAGCCTGGGGATCATCCCGGACGTGGGCGCCATCCGCCTGCCCCGGATGCTGCCACCGGTGGTGGCCAACGAGGTGCTCTTCGGCGGCCGGAGGCTGGATGCGATGGAGGCCGAACGGTGGGGCCTGGTCAACCGGGTCGTGCCGGCTTCCGACCTGCGGGATGCCGCCCTCGAACTGGCCGGCCGTATCGCCGCCGCCGCACCACTGGCCGTCGAGGCGGTGATGGCCATCGATCGGGCCACCCGCCAGCTGTCCACCGACGAGGCGTTTGTTCACCTCAGGTCCGGCGATCTGGAGGCCTATGGGCGGATGCTGACGTCGGAGGACGCCCAGGAGGGTCCGAGGGCGTTCACCGAGAAGCGAGATCCCCACTGGCAGGGTCGTTGATTCACTGGTAGGAAACTCCCAGTGGCGTGAAACCGCGCTAGGTTCCGGGCCGACGGCGGCCCTCCGACAGGGGGCCTGTCGCCGAGGCCGGTCGACGGAGACTGGTCGGACGCCACTGATGGGGGACACATGAGCCAGCGTCTGACAACGCCGATGGTCCGCGAGGACGGGGTGCTCCGCGAGGCGACCTGGGAGGAGGCCCTCCAGCGGGCCGCCGACGGGTTTCGCTCCGTGGTCGATGCCCACGGCCCCACGGCCTTCGGCATGTTCAGCTGCTCGAAGACCACCAACGAGGTGAACTACGCCGCACAGCGTTTTGCCCGGAGGGTCGTCGGCTCGAACAACATCGACAGCTGCAATCGAACTTGACACGCTCCCAGCGTCGTCGGTCTGGCGACGGTCTTCGGAGCGGGCGGCGGCACCTCCTCGTATGAGGAGATCGAGAACGCCGACGTCATCCTCATGTGGGGTACCAACGCGCGCAACGCGCACCCGATCTTCTTCCACCATGTCCTGAAGGGCATCGGCAACGGTGCCCGATCGTGGACCATCGACCCCCGTCGGACCGGCACGGCCAGGTTCACCGACACATGGCTGGGCCTGAACGTCGGATCCGACATAGGCCTGGCCCACGGCGTGGCCCGGGAGATCATCCACGCCGGCCTTACCGACGAGGAGTTCATCCGGAATGCCACCAGCGGCTACGAGGAGTTCGTCGAGTTCGTGGAGCCGTGGACGCTGGAGCACACCGCAGAGGTCACCGGCGTGCCCGCCGAGGCCATCCGGGAACTGGCCCATGGCTACGCCACGGCGGCCACCGCCCAGATCTGCTGGACGCTGGGCATCACCGAACACCACACCGGGGTCGACAACGTCCAGTCGCTCTGCAACCTGGCCCTGCTGACCGGCCACGTGGGCCGCTGGGGTTCTGGCCTGGTGCCACTTCGGGGCCAGAACAACGTTCAGGGCGGCGGTGACATGGGCGCCCTGCCCAACAAGCTGACCGGCTTCCAGGACGTCGAGGACGACGAGGTCCGGGCAAGGTTCGAGGCGGCCTGGGGGTGCGAGATCCCGCCCGCCAACGGCTGGAACCTCACCCAGATGTTCGAGGCCATGGAGCGCGACGAGCTTCGCGCCATCTACTGCATCGGCGAGAACCCCGCTGACTCGGAGGCCAACGTCAAGCACGCACGGGCCATGCTGGAACGGCTCGACGTGCTGGTGGTCCAGGACGTGTTCATGACCAGGACTGCGCAGATGGCCGACGTGGTCCTGCCCGCCGCCCTGGGCTGGGCCGAGTCGGACGGCACGGCCACCAACAGCGAGCGTCGGGTCCAGCGCATGCGGGCCGCCGTGTCGCCACCCGGCCAGGCCCGCCAGGAGATAGGGATCATCAACGACCTGGCGGCGCTAATGGGTGACGACCGCTGGGGGAACCCGACGGCCGAGGAACTCTGGGAGGAACTCCGGACCGTCTCGCCGATGCACGGAGGTATGTCGTGGGATCGCCTGGAGGCCGAGGGCGGCCTCCAGTGGCCGTGTCCGACCGAGGACCATCCGGGTAGCCCGTTCCTCCACGGACGGCTCTGGGAGCGGCCGGTCGGGGGTCGACTTGCCCCGTTCTCGTGCGTCGAGGACAGCCCGCCGCTGGACCTACTCACCGAGGAGTTCCCGTTGCGCCTGACGACCGTCCGGGCCCTGGACTCGTACAACACCGGCGTACAGACGAGCAGGTACGCGTCGCCAATTCGCACCGGGGAGGCTCTCGAGATATCGGTGGCTGACGCGGCCGACCTGGGTGTCGTGGCGGGCGAGCGGGTACGGGTCTCGTCCCGACGGGGGGCGATCGAGATGACCATCGGGATCGACCGGGAGTTGGCGGTGGGCCTCTGCCACACGACGTTCCACTTTCCGGAGCTGGCGGACGTCAACCAGATCACCAGCGATGCCGTGGATCCCAAGTCTGGGACCGCCGAGTTCAAGGCCGCGGCGATCCGTATCGAGCGGCTGGACGGGAACGACCGGCTGGACGTGGACCACAGGGTGGGGGCCGGTGCCTGACCTCTACTTCGGCGCTGCCGTCGACGCCACCGAGGCCGAGAAGGCGGCGATCGACGAGGCCATCGCCGGATGGGGTCCGGTCACGGTGCGGGTATCGGAGCGGCTCGTCCATGCCGGGCTGACCCGCGCCAGGGAGCGTCGCCACCTGTTGCTACCGGCCCTCCATGCCCTTCAGCGGGCCGCCGGCTGGATAAGCCCCGGAGGTCTCGACCACGCCTGCCGGGCCCTCGAGGTGCCGCCGGCCGAGGGCTACGGCGTGGCGACCTTCTACCACCTGTTCACACACGAACCGCCGGTCGCCACCGACACGGTCCACGTTTGCGACGACGTGGCCTGTCGCCTCGTCGGGGCCCTAGACCTGATCGACGACCTGAGGGCCGAGGGCTACCACGTGAAGGCCAGCCCCTGCCTCGGCCAGTGTGAGCGGGGGCCGGCGATCATGGTCCAGCGCACCGGCCGATCGGACGTGACCGTCGCCGCAGTCGACGGCGGACCCGTCACCCCCTCGGAGGTGGCCGTGGCCGTCGGATCGGGCGCGTCGACGCCCTCCGTCACGGTTCCCCAGGCAGGCGATCCGGGCCTGCGCCTGCTGTCCCGGATAGGGGTGGTCGACCCGACCAGCCTCGAGGATTACCGGACCCACGGCGGATACCTTGCGCTGGATGCCTCGGTGGCGATGGGTGGCGACCGGGTCATCGCCGAGGTCACGACCGCCGGCCTGTCCGGGCGCGGCGGCGCTGCCTTCCCTACCGGCATCAAGTGGCGTGGCGTGGCCGACCAGGAGGGGCGCCCGCGCCACCTGGTGTGCAACGCCGACGAGTCCGAGCCCGGGACCTTCAAGGACCGGGTGATCATGGAGGGCGATCCGTTCTCCCTGGTCGAGGCCATGACGGTGGCCGGCCTGGCAATCGGGGCCGAACAGGGCTGGTTGTACATCCGGGGGGAGTATCCCGTGGCGATCGAGCGCCTCGCCGGCGCCATCGCGGCGGCTCGGGACGCCGGGCTGTTGGGCGACGACGTCGCCGGGTCCGGCCGGCGCTTCGACATCTCGCTGCGCAGGGGCGCCGGTGCCTACATATGCGGTGAGGAGACGGCCCTCTTCAACTCGATCGAGGGGTTCCGGGGTGAGCCGCGCAACAAGCCGCCCTTCCCGACCACCCACGGCCTGTTCGGGGAACCGACGGCCATCAACAACGTGGAGACGCTGGTCAACGTCCTACCCATCGTGCTGGTCGGTGGAGCGGCCTACGCGGCAGCGGGCACCGAGCGCTCACCGGGGACCAAGTTGTTCTGCCTCAGTGGTCGGGTAAACCGGCCCGGCACCTACGAGGTCGAGTTCGGCGCAACCCTGGGCGACCTCATCGACCTTGCCGGCGGCCTGACCGAGGGCAGCCGGCTACGGGCCATCATGCTGGGCGGTGCGGCGGGCAGCTTCGTGGGGCCGGAGTCTCTGGACCTCCCGTTGACGTTGGAGGCCACGCGGGAGGCCGGGGTGTCGCTGGGGTCGGGCGTGATCATGGTCTTCGACGAGTCCGACGACATGGTGGACACGGTGCGTCGGATCGCCGAGTTCTTCCGTGACGAGTCGTGCGGCCAGTGCGTGCCGTGTCGTGTGGGCACCGTGCGCCAGGAGGAGGTCCTGGTCCGCCTGGGCAGGGGAACCGCCCTCGAGGATGAACGTGACCTGCTCGACGACCTGGCAACCGTCATGAAGGATGCCTCGATCTGCGGCCTGGGCCAGACTGCGTCCGGCGCCGTGAGGAGCGCCCTGGACCTCGGCCTCCTGGCCGGGATCGCGGAAGGGGGAGGGCGATGAACGAGACGCCGGTGTCCGTGCCGACCACCCTGGTCGAGCTCACCATCGACGGTGAGTCCGTGAGGATTCCCGCGGGCTCGACGATCCTGGATGCCTGTCGCCGCGAGGGGATCGACACCCCGACGCTCTGCTGGGCCGAGAACCTCACCCCTGTGAACGTCTGCCGTGTCTGCGTCGTCGAGGTCGAGGGCTCGCGGGTCCTTGTGCCGTCGTGCTCCCGGCCGGTGGAGGACGGCATGGTCGTGGCCACCGACACCGAACGGGTCCGGACCAGCCGCCGGATGGTCTACGAGCTGCTCGCCTCGTCGGTCGAGATGGACCGGGCCGACCGCGAGGTCCACGACTGGATGGAGCACTACGGGGCCCGTCCGGAGCGGATGGGGAAGCGTTCGGAGATCGCCACCGTGGCCCAACCGGTGAAGGTCCAGGACGACCTCTACGTCCGTGACTACGAGCGCTGCATCCTCTGCTACAAGTGCGTAGAGGCGTGTGGGGACGATGCACAGCAGACCTACGCCATCGCCACGGCCGGTCGTGGCTTCGATGCCCACATATCCACCGAGCACGACGTCACCCTGCCCGACTCGGCCTGCGTCTACTGCGGCAACTGCATCGGCGTCTGCCCGACGGGCGCCCTGGCCTTCAGAACCGAGCACGACATGCGCCTGGCCGGCACGTGGAACGAGGAGGCCCAGGAGGTCACCACCACCATCTGCTCCTTCTGTGGGGTGGGCTGCAACCTGGAGCTGCACACCCAGGACGACCGCATAGTGAAGGTGACGTCACCGTCGGACCACTCGGTGACCCACGGACACCTCTGCATAAAGGGCCGGTTCGGATGGCAGCACGCCCACGCCTGACTCGACGTCGGCTGCAGTGACCGGGTCGCAGTGCCACCGGGTCCGCCAACGAGTCAGTTCCCGGACCTGACCAGGACGATGACCCAACCCATGATGGCGGCTCCCGGCAGGTGTTCGCCGTGCTCCCGGGACGCCACGGACGCCAGGCCGTCCGCCTCGATGGCGTCCAACTCGGCGGCGAGTTCGCCCACTTCCCAGAAATGGTCGTTGACGCCCACCACCACGGCGCCACCCGGCCGTACCACCCGGAGCACCTCGCGCAGGGCATCCGACCTGATGTGGCCGAAGGAGAACACGCCGACGGCCACAGCGTGGTCGTAGGCGTCGCCGTCGATGTCCAGACCGACGTTGAGGTCAGCCTCGAAGAGTTGCCGGTAGACGCCGGCCTCCGCCGCCCGCTCCAGCATGGGTGGCGAGAAGTCGCAGCCGTCCAGGCGGGTGAAGCCGACATCCCGCAGGGCGACGCCCGAAAGGCCGGTGCCACAACCCACGTCGAGGACATGACCGCAGGGGTCGGCCACCCCGGCCAGGGCTGCGGCGCACCTGGCCGGTTGTGCGTACCCGTTGTCGACGCCGACCTCCTGGTCATAGGTCTCGGCCCACCGCTGGTAGTGGTCGAGGGTCTGATCACCGGTCTCCAGGTCGTATGCGGTGCCCAGGAGGCCATCGGAGGGAGGGTCGGACATGGCTGGACCCTACGGACAGGGGATCCGGTCGGGGGAGCCGGCTGCCTGCAGGAGACTGCTTCCCGACAGGCGGGATGGTCTAACCGTATTACGAAAAGGTGACGGTTAGGGCAGACCCATGTGACAGGCGTCCCGTTCGCGCTTAGCCTTCTCCATCGGTGGCCAAGGGCCGCCGTACGGCTTGCCGAACTGACGGCATGGGCCGGGGATCCACCACATGGAGGGAAATGACGATGTTTCTACGTGCGCGCGTTCCACTCGCGCTGCTGTTGGGCTTCTCGCTGATCGCCGGGGCCTGTGGCTCCGACGATGCCGAGGAGTCCTCGACCGGTGGCGGTGACGCAGCGGCTACGACTGCTGCGCCGGCCGCCACTACTGCTGCTCCTGCAGCTACGACGGCGGCTCCGGCTACGACGGCTGCTCCGGCTACGACTGCTGCTCCGGCTCCTGAGGAGGTCGCCACGGTGGCCGACCATCGGGGTGATGGGTCTCTTGGGACGGTGGAGGTTGGTCCCGGTGAGGAGATCCAGATCCGTTCGCTGAACGCCATTTCCGGTGATGTGGCGTTCCTGGGTATTCCGAACCAGCGTGGCGTCGAGTTGGCGATCCGCGACTAC
>JAKURY010000036.1 GCA_022452145.1 Acidimicrobiales bacterium
GTGGGAGCGGGGGAAGGGCATCCCCTACGCGGGCAACTACTCGGGCTGGCTGGAACAGAAATCGGCCCGCCTGGCCGCCGAGAACCGGGAGGACTCGGCCCGTCGCCGCACCCTGGAACGCGAGTTGGAGTGGGTGCGGATGGCCCCCCGGGCGCGCCAGGCTAAGGGTAAGGCCCGCCTTTCGGCCTACGAGCGTCTCGTAGCCGAGGCGGCCGAGACCGAGCGTCGGGCCCGGGAACTCCAGATCGACATCCCGGCCAACCAGCGGTTGGGAGACCAGGTGCTCGAGGTCGAGAACCTGTCCAAGGGGTTTGGTGACCGCCTCCTCATCGATGACCTCTCGTTCTCCCTGCCCCCGGCCGGAATCGTCGGCGTGATCGGCGGTAACGGCGCCGGGAAGACCACGCTGTTCCGGATGCTCACCGCTGCAGCCGACGGCACAGCCCTGGGGGACACGGCGCCTGATACCGGCGAGATCCGGATCGGTCCGACGGTCGAGATGGGCTACGTCGACCAGTCCCGCGAGAGCCTGGATCCGGACCGGACCGTCTACCAGGAGATCACCGACGACCGGGAGTTCATCGAGGTGGGTAGCCGCGAGGTCAACGGCCGCGCCTACGTGGCGTCGTTCAACTTCAAGGGCTCGGACCAGCAGAAGCGGGTCGGCGACCTGTCCGGCGGCGAACGCAACCGGGTCCACCTGGCCAAGGTGCTGCGCAGCGGCGCCAACGTGCTGCTTCTGGACGAGCCGACGAACGACCTCGACATCGACACCCTGAGGGCGCTGGAGTCGGGGCTGGACGCCTATGCGGGTTGTGCTGTGATCATCAGCCACGACCGATGGTTCCTGGACAGGGTCGCCACCCACGTCCTGGCCTTCGAGGGTGACTCGCAGGTCCGGTGGTTCGAAGGCAACTTCACCGAGTACGAGGCGTATCGGAAGAAGGAGCTGGGCCTGGACGACCAGCCCCACCGCATGAAGTACAAGCCCCTGGTCCGATGAGCGCCGCCGACGCCCGTACCCGCCTACTGTCGCCCGGAACCATCCGGGGCGCGGCGCTGCTGCTGTGCGCCACCAGCATCGTCGGCATGATCGTCACCTCGATCGCAGACCGGATCGACGCCGCCATCGCCTTCGGATTCGTGGGAGCCGTCGGAACCCTCACCCTCCTGCTGGTAGGCGTGCTGGTCCCCGCAGTGGAGGCCGCGTCGGCGTGGGATGAGGAGCAGGCGGCGGCGCTGGAGGACGGTGTGCAACGCCTGGTGGATGCCGGCGCCGACGCCGACGACCTGCGCTCCACGGTCCGTGCCGCCATCCAGTTGGGCCGACGCTCGGCCGGCGACTGAGGGCGGCGGCGATGGCGACCCCCGGCGACCACACCCTGGCCGCGGAGCTGGCCACCCGGGCCGGCGAACTGCTGCTCGACATCCGGGACCGCCTGACGGTTGACGGAGCACCGTCGGCGGTGATGAGGCACGAGGGCGACCAGCGCTCCCACGAATACCTGATGGCCGCCCTGGCCGAACACCGTCCTACCGACGCCGTTCTGTCCGAGGAGGGCACCGCACACGCGGTACACCCGGATCGGACCGGTGCCGACCGGATCTGGATCGTCGATCCGGTGGACGGCACGCGGGAGTACAGCGAACCACCGCGCTCCGACTGGGCCGTCCACGTGGCCCTGGTCGAGGAGGGGCGTCCGACGGCCGGCGCAGTGGCACTGCCCGCCCTAGGCCTCACGCTCTCCACCGTCGGGCCCCCACATGGTTCGGACCTGCCGCCGATCGGCGACCGGCCCCGCATGGTGGTCAGCCGGTCACGCCCACCGGCCGAGGCCCTGGCCGTATGCGAGGCCCTGGGCGGCGAACTGGTCGAGATGGGCTCGGCGGGCGCCAAGGCCATGGCCGTGGTACGTGGAGAGGTGGACGCATACGTGCACTCCGGCGGCCAGTACGAGTGGGACAGCTGCGCTCCGGTGGCCGTCGCCGAAGCGGCCGGCCTGCACACGTCGCGGATCGACGGGTCACCGCTCACCTACAACCGCTCCGATCCGTACCTGCCCGACCTGGTGATCTGTCGGGCCGACCTGGCCGAAGCCATCCTGTCGGCCCTGACGGGTTGAGGCCGTGCGTCTGGTCATCGCCCGCTGCACGGTCGACTACGACGGGCGGCTCACCGCCCACCTGCCCGAGGCCGTCCGACTCCTCATGGTCAAGGCCGACGGCTGCGTGTCCATCCATGCCGACGGCGGGGCCTACAAGCCGTTGAATTGGATGAACTCTCCGAACACGCTGACCATCGACGAGGACCAGGACGGCGGCGACGCCGAGGCCGTCTGGACGGTAAGGAACCCCGGAGGCGAGATGCTCACCATCATCCTGCACGAGGTCCTGTCCGACGTGTCCCACGAGATGGGCCTCGACCCGGGCCTCCGGAAGGACGGGGTGGAGGCCCACCTCCAGGCCCTGCTCGCCGCCGACCCGACCACCGTGGCAGACGGGCTGCGCCTGGTCCGCCGCGAGTACCCCACCGACATAGGCCCGGTCGACCTGCTCTGCCGGGACGCCGACGGCGTGGCGGTGGCCATCGAGGTGAAGCGTCGGGGTGAGATCGACGGCGTGGAGCAGCTCACCCGATACCTGGACTTCCTGAACCGTGACCCGATGCTGCGACCGGTCCGGGGGGTGTTCGTGGCACAGGAGATCAGGCCCCAAGCCCGGGTCCTGGCAGAGGACAGGGGCATCGGCTGTGTGGTCGTCGACTACGACGAGTTGCGGGGTATCCGGTCCGACGAGCTGAAGCTCTTCTGAGGCACGGGGCCTACTGCGTGCGGGTCGACCTGGCGATCGTGGGCGGGGGCCCGGCCGGCTCGGCCGCGGCGATCACCGCCTCCCGGGCCGGCCTGTCGGTGCTGGTGGTCGACAGGGCCACCTTCCCCCGGGACAAGTGCTGCGGTGACGGCCTGACGGTGCTGGCCCTCCGCCTCGGCGAGCACCTGGGCCTTGACCCGGTCCCGCTCACGGGGTGGCAGGTGGTGGATGACCTGGTCATCCACTCGCCTGCGGGTCGAACCACCCGGTATCGATTGCCCCGGGACGACGGCCAGTACGCGGCGGTCGTCCCCCGCCGGGAGTACGACGCCGCGCTGCTGGACCTGGCCCGCTCGGCCGACGCCCACGTCTGGGACGGACACGGCCTGACGGGAATCGCAACCGACTCCGACGGCGCGACGCTGGACGTCGAGGGGCTCGGCGAAGTCCGGGCCACGACGGTGGTGGCCGCCGACGGAATGTGGTCTCCGACCCGCAGGCTGCTGGGCCTCGCCGTCAGCGGGTACCGCGGCGAGTGGCAGGCCTTCCGGCAGTACGTGGCGAACGTCGGGCCGGCGGCCGCCGACCTGCACGTGTGGTTCGAACCCGACCTGCTGCCCGGCTACGCCTGGTCGTTCCCGCTCCCCGACGGTCGGGCCAACGTCGGCTTCGGCGTCCTGCGGGGTGGGCGCGTGGCCGTCGGCGACACCGGGCGAATCTGGGACGACCTCATGGACAGGCCGACCATCCGCTCGGTGCTGGGCGACCACGCACGGCCGGAGGGCCGCCGGACCGCCTGGCCCATCCCGGCCCGGGTGGATGCCGCGGTGCTGGACCACGGACCGGTGCTGTTCGTTGGAGATGCGGCATCGGCCTCCGATGCGCTGACCGGTGAGGGCATCGGCCAGGCCCTGCTGACCGGGATCCTGGCCGCCGAGGCCGCCGTGTCGGGTCCCACCGTCGCCGAGGTGGCAGCCGGCTACCGACGGGCGGTACGACGTGAACTCGTGGCCGACCACCGGATGTCGGTGGCCCTCCAGCGGATGCTGACCCGACCAACCGGCGCCCGTACCGCCCTGTGGGCGGCCGGCCGACTGCCGTGGACCCGTCGCAACTTCGCCCGCTGGTTGTTCGAGGACTATCCCCGGGCGCTGCTGGCCACCCCGCGGCGCTGGGGCCGGGGCTCCCTGTCGGCCCCGGGCGCCTACCTGGTGGCCGATGGGACATCCTCCCCGTGAGCCGGGGCACCCCACGGAGCCGAATCCGGACCCGGACCGACCGCCCCTAGGCTGGACCCGTGGCCACCGCCGAGGTGCCGGCTCCCGAGTCGGTCGACGAGCCGGCCGATCCCTCCTCCGAAGAGCCTGGTCCTAATGCGCAGGGCATGGCGGACGACTGGTCGGCGTCGGCAGACGAAACCCCGCACCCTCTGGGTCCGATCGGAGCCTCGCTGGACGATGCCGTCGACCGGGTGTGGGACCGTCTGCGCGGCAATCCGGCGATGGACAGACTCTTCTACACGGCCAGCGAGCTGGGCGACTTCAGCCTGATCTGGCACCTGCTGGGCACGGCACGGGGCGTCGCGACCCGGGGCGGCACCCGGGAGGCGACCCGCCTGGCGCTGGCGTTGGGCGCCGAATCGGCACTGGTCAACGGTGTGGTGAAGTCGGCGTTCAGGCGGGAGCGGCCGATCCACGACGCCGACCAACCCCACCAGCTCCGCCAGCCGCTCACCAGCAGCTTCCCGTCGGGGCACGCCTCGGCGGCCTTCCTGGCGGCCACCCTGCTGTCCGAGCGGTCGAAGGTGAAGCCTCTCTGGTACGGGCTTGCGGCCATCGTCGCCACCTCACGGATCCACGTGAGGATCCACCACGCCAGCGACGTGGTGGTTGGTGCCGGGATCGGTCTGGCGCTCGGACGCCTCGTCCGGAAGGCGGTCCCGCTGCCCTGACCCGCCTGCCAGCGGGCCCACCGATCAGTTGGTGGGAGCAGCCTCGAGGTCGGCGTCGGTCGTGGCGAGCAACAGGCGGAGGTCGAGCAGGAGGTCAGCGACCTCGGAGGCGGCGATCAACTCGCGGCTCTGGGTGGTTCCCAGCCCACGGTCGATGATGGCCCGGATCTCGTCGATCTTCGTTGTGTCGAGTGTCTCGGTCACGGCCTCATCCTCTCGTCTCTCGTCGATGATTCCACCCTAGACGGTCATGGGCATGACGAAAGTCACCAGTTTCTCCTGACCCGCCTCCTCCCCCGTCCTACCCTCCCGACGTGACCCCTACGGCCCGACCGGTCGACGTCGGCTCCGGTCGGCCGACGACCGACCTTCCCCTGCTCCTCGCCGACCTCCACCTCGCCCACCTCCCGGGCGACGTGGTGGACATACGACTGGATCCCGTTCCGGACGTCGGCTGGACGCTGGAGCGTGCCGGTGACCTCCTGGTCGGAGCGGGGTTCGTACCCGACACCGTCCGGTGGTCGGACACCGCCCGGGTCGAAGCGGTGGCCACCCGGATCCGGAGCCTTCCCGACACGGTGGCACCGGACCTCCGCCTGCTGGTGGTCGGGCTGAACCCCAGCCCCACCTCGGCCGACACGGCGATCGGCTACTGCCGCGGTGGCAACCGATTCTGGCCGGCGGTCCTCGAGGCCGGACTAGCCAGCGTCGACCGGGACCCCCGTCACGCCCTCCACCGTCACGGCCTTGGCATGACCGACCTGGTGCGTCGCACGACGTCGCGGGCCGACGAGGTGAACTCCGGCGAATACCGGGCGGGCGCCGAACGGGTCGAGCGGCTGGTGGCGTGGCTCCGTCCACGGGCCGTGTGCTTCGTGGGCCTGGGGGGATGGCGGACCGTCGTCGACCGGCAGGCCATCGCCGGCGTCCAGGACAGGACCTTCGGGGGCCGACCGGTCTACCTGATGCCCCACACCAGCGGCCTGAACGCCCACAGCCGTCTCACCGACCTGGTGGAGCACCTGAGGGAGGCGGGCCGACTGGCCGACCGGGGGTGAGCCGGAAGTCGGCCGACCGGGGCGAACCGGCCGATCAGGCCCGCGGTGCGAGGTCCCGGACCGCCAGGCCTGCATCCACACCGGCCAGCGGCACGATGGCCAGCACCGGGGTGGTGATGCCGGCGGCCACGTACCTGGCGATGGCCGCCCGGCACTGATCGGGCGCGCCGTGGACCAACAGGTCGTCGACCACGGAATCGGGCATGGCCTCTAGCGAACCGGCGCGGTCACCGGCGTCCCACCGTTCCCAGTGCTCGCCGAGCACGTCGGTCCGACCCAGCCACTCGTGGAACGCCCGGTAGACAGGCACGTTCACGTAGGCAGCCACCAGGCGCTTCGCCTCTGCCAGCACCCTGTCCCGGTCGTCGGACGGACACACGAAGATCCTGGCCGCCACCTCCGGGGCCGGACGTCCGGCGGCCGACGCCGCCTCCCGCACGATGGCGCTCACCCGTCCGGCATCGATCGGCGACAACCAGTTGACCACCGCCCCGTCGGCCTCCCGACCGGCCAGGCGGAGCATGCCCCCACGAAGGGCGGCCACCACCATGGGCGGCGCCTGCTCCGGTGGGTCGACCAGGCGGAAGCCACGGATGTCGAAGCTCTCGAAGGCCTCAGTGACCTTCTCGCCGGTGAACGCCGCCCGAAGGAACCGCACTGTGTCCCGTACACGCCGGTATGGCTCCTCGAACGGGATTCCGTTCCAACGTTCGACGATCACGTTCGACGATGTGCCGATGCCCAGGACGAACCGACCGGGGGCCGCCGAGGCGAGCGATGCCGCACTCTGGGCGAGGAGCGCGGGCCCACGGGTGAAGGCGGGGAGGATGGCCGTTCCCAGCCGCAGGTCCGGCGCCCAGACCGATGCCAGGGCCAGGGGTGTGAGGCCGTCGTGGGCGTCCGCCTCGGCGGTCCAGGCGTCGGTGTAGCCGAGGTCCGCCAGCTCACGGAACCGGTCGGCCTGGGCGTGGAGCGGCCCAGCGAACGGGACGGTCATCCCGTAGCGGACCGGGGTCGTCGTGGTGGTCACCGGCCGTCCATTCGTCTGGGGTTGCGAAATTGGCAGGTCTGGCTGGCGGTGGCAAGCAGGTGGCCGTCCTCGGACCAGAGGTGGACCGTGCCGTGGGCGTAGCCGTGGACGAGGCTCCCTATTCGGACGTCGACCATGATCCACTCGGTGTCGACCGGGTCGACGACCCGGAGCGTGTTGTCGAGGCTCTGACCGCCACCCAGGCCACCGCCCACGGCGTCCCGGCCTCCCCATGGCACGTAGTCGCCGAGCACGGCCAGGAATGCCGGATCGACGACGAGGTGGTCGGGCACCCGCACCCACATGGCTACCCGGCCGTCGTCCATGGCCGGATCCTGATCCTCGGTACGACCCCGTACGAGCCGACGTTCCAGGTTGGCCGAGACCGACCGGATGGCGCTGCGGCTGGGAAACGGTGGGCAGTCCGGCGGCGCCGGGGCATCGGGCGGCGAGACCCAGACGCCGGACCGGTGGACATCGCGGCGACCCAACGTCGCGAACACGCCTATGACCTCCCGACCGTCGACGTGCCCTCGGGCCCGGGCCTGGGTGGTGGCCTGCCCCTCGGCCATGAGGTCGACCTCGACGATGAGCGTCTCGCCGGGCTCGGCGTGGGAGATGAACTGGCCGGTCGCCCAGACGAGGGGCCGCCCGGCGTCGGCCTCCAGCGCCCGGATCGCCGCACCCAGGCCGGTTCCGCCGAACAGGCGACCGGCGCCGGAGCACTCGTCCTCGGTGATGGGCAGGAACCAGCTGCGGGGACGACCGCCGCGCCGCAGTTCCTCGCTCAGGTAGGACCGCCTGACCATGGGTCGATGATGCCGCCGAGACGCCGTGGGCCCAGCATCCGGGCAGGCCGACGAGCGTTGTCACACCCCTCCGTCAGGATGGTCACATGGAAACCAGGCTCCCCTTCCCGAATCATCCACCAACCCGACGGCGCCCCAACCGGGTGGCCTCTCCCTCCATCGCCCGCACCCCGGCCCGCCGGCTGGACGATCGGACCCGGGAGATTGGTAGGGCCGGCGTGGCCAGCGCCCGTCTGGTGCTGGCCGCCTGCAGCCGTCAGGCGCCCGACCGGTCCGGCGCCAGGAACGACGATCCGACCGGCAACAATGACCCGACCGACGGAGGGCCGACCGGCAACGACGATCCGACCGACGGGTGGGCCATCGACTGCGCGCATCGCGGGCGGTCCGAGGCAGCCTGAGCAGGCCGTGTCCGAAGATCCGACAGGAGTCGAACCTCAGCTACCGGTGGTCGCCATCCTGTGGCCGACCCTCGGGCTGCTCGCCGGGCTCCTCATCGCCTGCACGACCACCGAGCTACCCGAGGACGGCCTGGGCAGGGTGGTCGGCGTGGTGGACGGTGACACCCTGATAGTCGACCTGGACGGAAGGTCGGAGACCATCCGACTGCTCGGCATAGACACACCAGAGACCGTGCACCCCGACCGGCCCCCCGAGTGCTTCGGTGCCGAGGCATCCGGGCGGCTCGCCCTCCTGCTGGCACCCGGAGCCGCCGTGCGGATCACCCAGGACGTCGAGGCACGCGATCGCTACGGGCGCCTCCTGGCCTACGTGGAGCGACTCTCGGACGGGCTGGTCGTGAACCGGTCGCTGGTGGAGCGTGGGTTTGCGGCCGCACTCCACATCGACCCAAACGACGGCATGCGCCACGAGCTGGCCGCCGCCGAGACCCGTGCCCGGGCCGCCGGGCTCGGGCTGTGGTCGGCCTGTGGGGGACCCCACGAGCCGCTGGGTGGATCGGCGACCGGCGGCGGCAACTGACCGGCACCACCGTCCAGCCACCCGGAAGGAGGGCGACGTGTACCGTTCATCCCGTGACCAGCGTGGGCGAACGACTCGGCAGGGATCCCGGGGACCGAGTCCTCATCCTCACCGCCGACCTGCTCGGCATGTGCCACGCCTCCAACGTAGGCGTCTACGAGTGCCTCCGCAGCGGCCTGGCTACCGGAGCTGGTCTCATGGTGCCGGGCCCGTGGGCCCGCGACGCCGCCTCCCACTACCGGGGCGAGCCGGTGGGCGTGCACCTCACGTTGAACGCAGAACTGGACCGCTACCGGTGGCGGGCCATAACCCAGGCGCCGAGCCTGCACGATGGCGACGGTGGCTTCCCGCGCACGGTCGACGACCTCTGGAACCACGCCGACCTGGACGAGACCCGCCGGGAGTGCCGGGCCCAACTGGAGCGGGCTGTCCTGTGGGGCTTCGACGTCAGCCACCTGAGCACCCACCTGGGTGCGCTCCAGAACCGGCCGGAGTTCTTCGACGTGTACCTCGAGCTGGCCATCGACTTCGGCCTCCCCATCCGGCTGGAGGGTGGAAGCGCCGAATCCTCGGCCGGGTTCCCGTTCAGGGCGCTGGCCTCCGAAGAGGGCGTTCTCACCGTGGACCACCATCGGATGCGACGGATGGCCGACCCTTCGACCCTCGAACGGGAGGCCATGGACCTCCAGCCCGGCGTCACCGAGATCGTGATCGAACCGGCCGCCGACACGCCGGAGCTCCGGGCGATCTGCGACGAGTGGGGTCGCAGGGTCGACCACCGGGACCTTGCCTGCGGCAACAGCGAGCTCAGGGCCGACCTGGACCGCGGCCACGTCACCCTCATCAGTTGGAGGGACCTTCGCGAGGTCCAGCGGGCCGGCTGACCAGCGGCTCAGGACTAGCTTCGGGCGGCCAGGTCCGCCAACAGCAGCGTCCAACCCTCGCCACCGAACACCGGTCGCAGGTCGAACAGGTAGCGGGCGTAGTCGCCCTCCACCTTGCACCGGCCGGTCATGTAGGCCACGTCGGGATCCAGGCCCCCACCGAACTGGGCCACAGCGTCGGGATACCTCCAGGTCACCGTGGCCTCTGCCTCGCCGTCCCGCCCCACCAGCAGCTCGGCGATTCGACCACCGGCAACCACCAGGCGGAACTGGACCTTGCCGTGCGGCGTGGCGGTGACCACGAACCTCACGACGCCGTCCACGCCCGGCTGCTCGGGCAGGGCCGCACCAGCCTCGGCCAGCGCATCCAGCCACTCCGCTGACAGGAACGAGAGCTCGGCCATCAGGCCACCGACTCCCCGGACAGGAACGAGAGCCCGGCCATCACTCCGCGACCGTGGAGGCCTCGCGCAGCCCGGCGAACAGGTCTTCCTCGACCTCCCCCTCGGCCGGACCGCCGACGTGGCTGACCTCGAGGCGGTAGTCGTCAAACGGGTGGACGGTCCGGGCCACCTCGTCGGGGAGGCCGAACCAGAACCGCGATCCCGGGTCTATCTGGGTGGCGTGGGCCCGCAACGCCTCGACCCCCACCTCCCAGTGCTCAGCGGTCGGCACCCTGGTCGTGATCAGGTGGTCCCGCGAGGGCCGCTTGAACCACCCCTCGTCGTACGGCGACTCCAGCCCCAACTCCTGGAACTTGGCGTGCAGGCCGGCGATCCGGGCCCGTGACCACATCGTGTAGTACAGCTTCGACGGCTGCCAGGGCGCACCTGCCTCCGGGAACCGGTCCGGATCGCCGGCGGCGTGGAATGCCGGAACCGTGACGTCGTGCACCTTCACGTGGTCGGGGTGGTCGTACTCGCCCCGAGCATCAGGATAGGTCACCACTACCTGGGGTCGGACCCGCCGGATGATCGCCACAAGGCGTCCGACCGCCTCGTCGGGATCGGCGGCGGCGAAGGCGTCAGGGTGGGCATTGTGCTCGGATTCCTTCATGCCGGAGTCCCGGTAGCCGAGCATCGCCACCTCGTCGTAGCCGATGATCGCAGCCGCCCGAGCCAACTCGGCCTCGCGGACCGACGCCAGGTCGGCACGAACCTCGGGTCGGTCCATCTCCGGATTCAGGATGTCGCCAGCCTCACCACCGGTACAGCACACCAGCACGCAGTACACGCCCTGGGCGTGCAGGCAGGCGACGGTGGCCGCCCCCTTGGAGGCCTCGTCGTCAGGATGGGCGTGGACGGTCAGAAGGCGCAGCGGGGCGTCGGGTGGAACGGAGGGCACGGTCCGAGACGGTATCGGGCCACGCAGGGACACCGCATACGACGCGGACACCACACCCGGCACCCGTAGTACGTTGACGATCGTGGACGGCGGGCCTCCCGGCCGTGCCGTTCCACCTTGAACCGAGGAGCACGAGCATGGATCCCGAGGTCTGGCGCTGGATCTGGCTTGCAGCCGCAGCCACCTTCGTGGTCGGCGAGATCGCCATGACCGGGGCGTTCTTCCTCCTGCCGTTCGGTGTGGGAGCCACGGTCGCCACTGCAATCGCCTTCACGGGCACCGACCCCGTCTGGCAGTGGTTGGCCTTCGTGGTGGTGTCGGTCGTCTCGTTCGGCGCCCTGCGACCGATGGCCCGTCGGATGGAGCGGGGCGGCAACCCGGTAGGCGTGGGCGCCGGTCGCCTGGTGGGCGAGACCGGCGTGGTCGTCACGGACCTGTCGCCCGACCCCGAACGGCTCGGCACGGTGCGGATCGGCCGCGAAGAATGGCATGCCGAGACCCCCGACCGCGGCCACCTCCCAGCCGGAACCCCCATCAGGGTGGTCCTCATCGAGGGCACCCGGGCCGTGGTCCAACGCTGCGACTGAGCCGCCCGACCGGAAGCCGAACGACCACCGACCCTCCAACTGAGGAGCCCCACACATGGCAGCAGTAATCGTCCTCGTAGTCATCACCTTCGTCCTGTTCGTGTTCGCCGCGGCAGGCATCAAGATCGTCCGGCCGTTCCAGAAGGGCATCGTCGAACAGCTAGGCCGCTACAAGGCAACCGTCGGACCCGGACTGAAGCTGATCATCCCTGTCATCCAGTCGCTGACCCGCGTCGACATGCGGGAACAGGTCGTCGACGTGCCACCGCAGGAGGTCATCACCAAGGACAACGTGACGGTGACCGTCGACGCCGTCATCTACTACGAACCCACCGACCCCCAGCGGCTCATCTACAACGTGGCCAACTTCCTCATGGCCATCACGAAGTTGGCACAGACGAACCTCCGCAACGTGATCGGCGATATGACCCTGGACAGCGCCCTCACCTCACGGGACAACGTCAACGTCACCATGCGCCAGGTGCTAGACGACGCCACCGACAAGTGGGGCGTCCGGGTGGTCCGCGTCGAGATCCAGCGGATCGACCCGCCGGCCGACGTCATGCACGCCATGCACGAGCAGATGAAGGCCGAGCGGACCCGGCGGGCCGTCGTGCTCGAGGCCGAGGGCGTCAAGGAGGCGGCCATCACCCGGGCCGAGGGCGACAGGCAGTCGGTCATCCTTTCCGCCGAGGCGATACGGCAGCAGGCCATCCTGGAGGCCGAGGGCGAGGCCGAGGCCATCCGGGCCGTGGCCGACGCGGAGCGGTACCGGCAGCTCACGGTGGCCGAAGGCGAGGCCGAGGCGGTGCGCAGCGTCTACGGGGCCATCCACGACGGCAACCCGACACCGGACCTGCTGGCCATCAAGTACCTGGAGGCCCTCGGGACCGTCGCCGACGGACGGGCCACCAAGATCTTCCTGCCGGCCGACCTGAGCGCCACCCTGGGTTCGCTGGGCGCCATCGCCGAACTGTTCACCGGTGAGGTCCCGGACCCGGGCCAGGGACCGCCGGAGGTGGCACCGGCACCCGACGACGGGGAGGCTCCAGCCGACTGAGGCGGGCGGAGTCCGCCCCGGCGGCTGGAACCGGTCGGAACCGGCGCCCTAGCCGACGGGAACCAGCTCGTCCTCGCCCCCCTCGTCCTCGAGCAGCTCCCAGCCGCACATTGCGGCCAGCAGGGCCTGGCCCTCCTCGGGGCCACTGGCGATGATCTCGTCACCCGCCACGAGCCGAACGGCGCCACGCGGCCGGTAGACGTAGCCGCCATCCCTACGGATCGCCAGCACCGTGAACCCCGGCTCGATGTTGAGCTGGAGGTCCTTCAGCGTCGAGCCGGCCACGGTCGATCCCTCGGCCACCGGGAACCGCACCGCAACCTCGTCCGCCTCACCCAGGGCGATGCCCAGGATCGGATGGAGCTCCTCGCCCTCCTCGACCAGCCAGACCATCGCCCTGGCCTGGTCGCCCAGGTCCTCGGCGGCCTCGGCGAGGTGCAGCAGCCCCCGCAGAGACGACGGGTCCATGCCGTCGGCAGCGGCACGCAGCACCCAGAGCTCCAGGTGGTCCCTCATCTCGTCGAGGCTCTCCTCGAGGTGGCCGACCTCAGCGGCCAGCCCACGGTCCCCCAGCACCAGCGCGCTGTAGGCAACGCCGACGGCGGCCTCCGAGAGGTTCTTCATCTCGACCAGCACGTCGACGGCACGGTCCAGGTCGGTCAGCACCTCACCCTCGTCGGGGCGCGGCGGCTCCCAGACCGGGGCAGCGGCCAGCTCACGCAGCCGGGTGATGCCGTCCGGCGAGCCGTGCAGGAACAGCACGTCACCGGGCACCAGCACGGTGTCGCCGTCCACGTCGGTGATCCACTGCCGTCCCCGCCGCACGGCCATGACCCGCATGCCGGCCTGAACGGTCAGCTCCAGGGACGACAGCGGCCGGTGCGCCATGTGCGAGCCGTCGCTGACCAGTACCCGGTGCGACACCTCTTCGGCGTCGGAGAGGTCGGCCACCAGTTGGCGGGGTATGCCCAGGCGGTGGGTGACGAT
>JAKURY010000037.1 GCA_022452145.1 Acidimicrobiales bacterium
GACGCGACCAGATCCTTGACCACTACTACGGGGGGACGACCCCCATGGTGGTCCCCGACGTCGAGATCGGCATCCGCCTCCTGTTCCATGACGGCAAGCCCACCACCGTCTACCTGTCCGACGGCGTCATGCTTGTGGCCGGCCTGCAGGGCCCGTGGACCGCGGTGGACGCCAGGGTCGTGCGCCTCGTGCTGGACGGCGACGTCGACCGGTACCACGTCTACTCGGGCTCATCGTGCGGCGGTGGGTTCACAGACACCGGACTGCTGGTGAACAGCCCGGTGGCACGGATCGCACCGGCCTGGCCGACCGGGTCCACGCCGTACTCCACCGGTGGCGTGGCGTCCACGGCCGACGGGGTGGCCTACGACCTGGTCGACCAGGCGACGGCCGGCCTGGACCAGACCCTGCAACTCTGCGAGGGCGCAACCTCTGCCACCTGGTACCGGGGCGAGATACGGGCGGCCCGCTACGGGGCGCGCCAGCGGACCGTGAACTGGGTGGCGGTCGAGCAGTACCTGCGGTCGGTGGTGCCCAGCGAGATGCCGTCGGTGTGGTCCGAGATGGGCGACGGGGCAGGTCAGGAGGCCCTTGAGGCACAGGCCGTGGCAGCACGCTCGTACGCCCTGGCCGAGGTTCGCTACGAGTACGCCAAGACCTGCGACACCATCCGCTGTCAGGTCTACTCGGGGCGACGCAGCCGACGGGGTAGCAGCGGTTGGGACCACGAGACTGCAGAGACGGATGCCGCCGTGACAGCCACCACCGGCATGGTCCGGCTCAGGGACGGGATCGTGTCGCGCACCGAGTTCTCGGCCTCCACCGGTGGCCACACCGTCACGGCCGACTTCGTGGGCGTCGTGGACGCGGGCGACGACGTGTCCATCAACCCGGTCCACCGGTGGACCGACGAGGTGGATGCGGCCCGGGTGGCCGACACGTTCGGCCTGGGACCCCTCTACGAGATCGAGGTGGTCGAGCGCGACGGGTTCGGCGACGACGGCGGGCGGGCTGTGGAGGTGGAGCTGCGTGCCCGGGACGGCAACCGGTTCGTGGTGTCCGGCGACCGGTTCCGGAGGGAGTTCGGCCTGCGCTCCAGCTGGTTCGGCGTGGCCTACGGGCCACCCGACGCCGGATCAGCCTTCCCCGACCCGCAGGTGGACGAGTACCGGGTGACCACCGGCTACTCGGTCGAGGACCTGGCCTCCATCCAGGCGGCCGCAGACCACCTGCAGATGACCACGCCTGAGTTCCAGCGGGCGGCGGTCTGGGTGGTGGCGTTCCTGGTGAACCTCTCCGGGGGTGCCACCAACCCGGTCGACGCGCCGGCGGTGACGGGCTCCGAGAAGGTGACCACCGCCTACTTCGCCGCCGCCGGCGACCAGCAGGTCATGGAACAGGTGGCCGCCGGGTTCGGGCTGAACGGTGCCGAGGCCCAGGCGGTATCGGTCACCCTGCTGGTGTTCCTGGTGGGCCTGGCCAGGGCTGCCGGACGCTGAACGTGGCGCCGCGGGTCGCCGCGTCGGATCCGGCCGGAGAGCGCCCGATACCCTCGGCGGCGTGAAGGGGCTGATCCTGTCGGGGGGGAGTGGACGGCGCCTGCGCCCGCTTACCCACACCAGCGCCAAGCAGCTGGTTCCGATCGCCAACGTCCCGATCCTGCACTACGTGATTGCCGACCTGGTCGGGGTGGGCATAACCGACATCGGCATCGTGGTCGGCGACACCGGCGAAGAGGTCCGGGCGTCGGTGGGCGACGGCAGCCGCTGGGGCGCCTCGGTCACCTACATCGACCAGGAGACGCCGCTGGGCCTGGCCCACGCCGTGCTGGTGGCCGGTCCGTTCCTGGGCGACGAGCCGTTCGCCATGTACCTGGGCGACAACATGTTCGAGGACTCCCTGGACGAGGTGGTCGACGGCTTCGACGGGTCGGTGGCGGCGCGACTGCTGCTGGCCCGGGTGGACGACCCGTCGTCGTTCGGCGTGGCCGACCTGGCATCCGACGGTTCCATTGCCGCCCTGGTCGAGAAGCCGTCGGATCCGCCGTCCGACCTGGCCCTGGTCGGCGTGTACCTGTTCGGGCCCCGCATCCACGAGGCGGTGCGTGCCATCGGCCCGTCGGCCCGGGGTGAGCTGGAGATCACCGACGCCATCCAGTGGCTGCTGGATGCCGGCGAGACCGTCGAGCACCGGGTGCTGGACGGCTGGTGGATCGACACCGGCAAGAAGGACCCGTTGCTGGCCTGCAACCGCCTCGTCCTGGACCGCCTGGACGGCGACCGGGTGGTGGTCGACGACGGTGCCGAGGTGGTGGGCTCCACGCTCGTCGGCCCGGTGGTTGTGGCCGCAGGGGCCCGGATCCTGGACAGCACGGTCGGCCCGTACGTGGCGGTGGGCGAGGACTGTCGTATCCGATGCTCCACCGTGGACGACTCGGTCCTGATGGCAGGCGCCGGCGTCACCGACCTGGACCGCCTCACCGCTTCGGTGCTGGGCCGCGAGGCCGAGGTCACCGGGGCAGCGGGGGAACAGGTGGTGCTCTCCCTGCTGCTGGGTGACCACTCGGTGGTGGACGTGGCGTCCGGTGGGCCCGTTGCAGATGACATCTCGTCGGTCGGATCAGGAGGCGGGTCCGGTGGCTGAGGTACACGGGTCGGTGGTGATCGACGGCGTCGTGCTCGTCGACCCGGTGGTGCACGGCGACGAGCGGGGCCTGTTCGTCGAGACGTGGCGCCAGGAGTGGCTACCCGACGTACCGGAGATGGTCCAGGCCAACCGGGCCGACCGGACGGCTGGCACGGTCGTGGGCCTGCACTACCACCGCCACCAGGCCGACTACTGGTACGTGGTGGCCGGGCGGGCACGGGTGGTGCTCCACGACCTGCGGGTCGGCTCGCCGACCCTCGGGGCGACCCTGGAGCTGGACCTGGGTGGCGCCGGCCCGGAGCGCCACCGTGGCGTGTACATCCCACCGGGGGTGGCCCACGGGTTCGCAGCGGTCACCGACGTGACGCTCACCTACCTGGTGGACGGCTACCACGACCCGGACGACGAGCTGGGGGTGGCCTGGGACGATCCGGCCATCGGTGCCGACTGGGGGGTGGCCGAGCCGGTCCTGTCGGCCCGCGACCTCGCCAACCCGGCTTGCGCTGACCTCGCCGACGAGTTCAGGCCGTTGTTCGGGGAGCGTTGACGTGCGCCTGCTCGTGACCGGTGGTGCCGGGTTCATCGGCGCCAACTTCGTGCAGCGCGCCGTGGAGCGCGGCGACGACGTCACCGTCTACGACGCCCTGACGTATGCGGGCAACCCCGCCAACCTGGCCGGCCTGGAGGGGCGCCCCGGCTACCGCTTCGTGCACGCCGACGTCTGCGACGGTGCCACCCTGGCAGAGGCCATGGACGGCCACGATGCGGTGGTCCACTTCGCAGCCGAGAGCCACGTGGACCGGTCCATTGCCGACCCGGCGAGGTTTGTGACCACCAACTGCGAAGGGACGGCCACCGTGTGCCGCGTGGCCCTGGAGGTGGGCGTCGGCCGGGTACTGCACGCCTCCACCGACGAGGTGTACGGCTCGGTCGACGAGGGGTCGTCCAGCGAGGTCGACACGCTGGCCCCCAGCTCGCCCTATTCGGCGTCCAAGGCAGCTTCGGACCTGATCGCCCTGTCCTACCACCGGACCTACGGGCTGCCGGTGGTGGTGACCCGGTCCACCAACAACTACGGCCGGTTCCAGTATCCGGAGAAGGTCATCCCGCTGTTCGTGACCAGGTTGCTGCGGGGTGGGCGGGTCCCGCTCTACGGCGACGGCGGCAACGTCCGCGACTGGTGCCACGTGGACGACAACTGTGCCGCCATCGAACGTGTGCTGGTCGACGGCGCTGACGGCACGGTCTACAACGTGGGCGCCGGCAACGAGATCGACAACCTGGACCTCACCCGCCGCCTGCTGGGCCTCTGCGGTGCCGACGAGTCCAGCATCGAGTACGTCACCGACCGTCCGGGACACGACCGGAGGTACTCGGTGGACACGGAGCGGATCCGGGCCCTGGGATGGGCACCGGTCCACGACCTGGCCGACGGGTTGGAGGCGACCGTGGCCTGGTACCGCGACAACGCCGCCTGGTGGGAGCCGCTGCTGGGGGACCGACCGTGACCGTGCTTGTGACCGGCGCCGGCGGTCGGCTGGGTCGCGAGGTGGTCCGGGTGTTCGCCGAGGATGGACAGGTGGTCGGGTTGCCACGGGCAGCCCTGAACGTGGCCGATCAGAAGGCGGTCCATGAGGCCGTGGCGGAACTCCGCCCCCTCGTCGTAGTGAACTGTGCCGCCTGGACCGACGTGGACGGGTGCGAACAGGACCCTGAGCGGGCACGTCGGATCAATGCCGTGGCCGTCGGCTACCTGCGCGAGGCCACCGAGATGGTGGGCGCACACCTCGTACAGGTCTCGACCGACTTCGTGTTCGACGGGGAGGCCGACGTGCCCTATCCGGAGGACCACCCGACCTGCCCGCTGAGTGCCTACGGCGCCGCCAAGCTGGCCGGCGAGGTGGAGGCCGGCCCGTCGGCCACCGTGGTGCGCACCAGCTGGCTGCAGCCCGCCGACGGTCCGGGCATGGTGGAACGCGTCCTGGTCGCCCTGGCCGGTAGCAGGCCGGTGGCCATGGGTGACGAGCGGCTGGCCTGCCCCACCTTCATTGCCGACCTCGTGCCGGTGCTGGGGTATCTGGCCGACGAACGGGTTGCCGGGGTGGTGCACGCCACCAACGGCGGCCCCACTAGCTGGTTCGACTTCGCCCGTGAGGTGGCGAAGGCGGCCGGCCTGGACCCTGGCCGCGTCACCCGCGCAGGCGACCCCGGCCTGGACGGCACCCTGCCTGCCCGACGGCCGGCCTTCTCGGCCCTGGACAACTCAGTGCTCCGGGCCCTCGGCCGACCGGCGATACGCGACCACCGCGAGGCCGTCGCCGAGGCGGTGGCCCGGACGGTGGCCTGACCGTGCACGTCGACGCAGGCGACCGCATCGCCCGACGATCCGACAGGGTGCTGGACCTGGTGGTCGGCGCGCTGGCCGTCTGGACGGTGGTCTTCCACCTGGCCCGGCTTGTCGGCCTGACCCGCGACCCGGCGTTCGGCCTGTGGGTGGTGGCCACGGTCGCCCTCGCCGTCGCCCTTGCACGGTCGAAGGGTGGCTGGGCCGCTGTGGGTGGCCACGGTTCAGCGGGTCGGATCCCCAGGGTTCCGGTGGCGCTAGGCCTGACCGGTGCCGCCGTGCTGGCCCTCGTCGACGTCGACGGCCTGTGGTGGCCGCTTGCATGGCTGGGCCTTGTCGGCATCCTGGCCGTGGCGGCAGCAGCGATCAGGGCAGCGGGACCCACGCCGGCCACGACCGTGCGTGCTGCGCTGCACCGCACCTCGCGTACCGCGGCAGTGTCGGTGTTGGTGCTCGCAGGGCTGGTGGCACTGCTGGCCCTGGTGATGGTCCGGCCCGACCAGGACGACGTGTTCGTGGTGAACCGTTCGGCGTGGGTGGAGGCCAACGACGGCGCCTTCCCGGATCGGGACACCATCTTCAGCGACGACGTCCTGCCGGTGGAGCGGCCGCCGGCGCTGGCCACCTCGGTGGAGGCCCTGCTGGGGAGCACCGCGGCGGCCGGGCGGGTGTCGGCCGCCGCGCTGACGCACCTCGGGTTCGGTCCGCTGATCGCCGCCCTGGCCGTGCTGGCCACCTGGCGCCTCCTACGTGGGCTGGGAGCCCGGTCGGCGGCGGCCGCCACGTGGGCCGGGACGGTGTTCCTGGTGCTGGACGGCGCCGTGCACGGGTCGTTCGGGAACTTCTTCGCGGGGCGGTCCTGGCAGGGCAAGGCGGTATTCCTGCTGCTGGTCGTGCCCACCCTCTGGCACCACGGTGCGGCCTACGGCCGGACCGGCATGCGCCGCCACGTGGTGGCCCTGGCGGCCGGCGTGGTGGCCGGCCTGGGGCTCACCTCATCGTCGGTGCTGGTCGCTCCACCTGTTGTGCTGGCCGCCGTCGCCGCCACGGCGCTGGACGTGGGTGAGCCGCGTCGCATCGCCCGGTCGGTGGCCGCCACCGCTCCGGCGCTGCTGGCCGGCTGCTACGCCCTGGTGGCGGTGCCGCAGCGTCTCGGCGACGCGGGTGCGGTCCTCGGCTTACTGGACGTACGGCGATTCCTGGACAGCGGGACGGAGCCGATCGCCATGCTCAGGATGGTGTTCGGTGACGGGCTGGCGGCCTGGGTGGCCCTGGCCGCAGCGCTCACCGCATGGGCGGTGGTGGGCTCCCGCGGGTCCCGCATGGTGCTCCTGGCCGGGCCGGTGGTGGTGTTCGGGGCGTTGATGGCCCCCGGTGTGCTCGACGTGCTGGATGCGGCCGGCGAGGCCGACGCCGTGGCCTGGCGGACCCTGTGGGTGCTTCCGCTGCCGGCGATGGTGGGCCTGGTCGTGACCGCCGGCCGACCCGGTGTGCGTGCCGCCCCGGCAGTCTCGGCGGCCGTGGTGTTCACCATCCTCCTGGTGGTCGGCACGCCGATCACCAGCAGTGCCAACCGGGGAACCGAGCTGGTGTGGCCTCCGGTCGTGGACCTGCCGCGGCCCGAGGTGGACAGCGCCCGGACGCTCATCTACATGGCGCCGGCGGGCGGCACGGTGGCGGGACCGGAGGACGTGGACTTCGCAGTGGCCGTGCTGGGTGCTGACGTGAAGGCCGTGAACCCCCGGTCGTCGTACCTGCGGGGCCGCCACGCCGGACGCGACTTCCACGCCCTGGACCGCCTCACCCTGACGCACGCCCTCGACCACGGCTACGCCGAATGGGGGCCGGAAGCGGCTGCCCGGGCCGTCGACGTGCTGGCCCCGGACGTGGTGTGCCTCCGGAAGGGTCGGGGCGACGAGGTGGCCGACGTGCTCACGGCGGGCGGCTACGTCACGGCCGGCGTCGACGACACCTGCCGGTTCTTCATCCGAGCCGCCGGCTGACCAGGCTCCGGACGGCTGCCCGTATGGGCCGCCGTCCGGTTCAGCCCACGCGCCGGACCAGGGCGGCCAGGCGCTCCCCTCCGGGGAGGCGCTTCAGGGCGGCGAGGCGTCGGCGCAGCGGCGAGCGGTGGCCTGCACCGACCGTGCGGTCGGCCACGCTGCGACGGCCCACCGCCCGGAGTTGGGCGACGTGGGTGGCGACCTCGCCTCCGAGGGCCTCGACCCGCAGGGCGGCTTCGGCCACGTGCAGGTGGTCGATCGAGGGGTCGGCCACGTTCCCGGGAAGCAGGTCGCAGAACTTCGCGGCCAGCCTGTCCACGGTCAGCCCCGCCGGCCACGGGTGCCGGGTCCCTCCGCCGACCACGGCGGTAGCCAGCTTCCAGCAGGTCCGCACGGCGGCCAGGTCGCGGTCCACGCCGCCGGTGGCCTCCCATTCGTCGTCCACGAACCCCACCTCGTCGGGGCTGTCCACGGGGCCCACGAGGTTGTCCAGGCCGAGGTCCAGGTGGTCTCCGGGCAGCACCGTCCGGGATCCGGCCGGGAGGAACGGGTGGGCCTCGCCCTCGGTGACCTGTCGCTCGGTCGCCGAGCGGTCGGCCACGGCCCACCAGGCGGCCAGGACGGCCCGGACCCCGTCCAGGTCGCCGGCCCGGAGGCGTTCCAGGGCCACCTGCTCGAGGTTCGGGCCCGTGGTGTAGTCGTCGGCCGTGCCGCCCGGCGACCGCAGCCTCAGCCAGCCGCCCGCCGGGCCATCGGATTCGGTCCGGTGGATCGGGCGCCGGTCGATGCGGCGCACGCCGTCGTCGGTGACCCGCCGGACCCGGAGGTGCGCCCGGCGCCTGTCGCCGGTGAACCGCCAGGCGAGCGTGTCGCCGTCCGACCGCCGGTCCAGCACGGTGCCATCGGCGGCGGCCACCACCAGGAACGAGTTGGCCATCTCCGCGCCCATCCCGGCGGCCACCACCTGGCGGTGGATGGCCCGCTCGTCGCCGGTGATCCGGCCGCCCATGCGGCTGCGGTCGATCGGGGGGCCGACCAGCTGGTCGACGAGGTCGACGGCGTCGGGCTGGTCGAAGCACCGGTCTGTGAGGATGGCGGTGGGCAGCTTGTAGTCGGGGAACGGCTGGTACCAGCGCTGGGCGGCCAACCCGGCACCGGCGAGGCGGTCGGCCAGCTCGGACCGGGAGAAGGTGCGCACGGTGGCGGTCGCCTCGGTGGTGGCCACCGGCGGGTAGCCCTCGATGCCGACGAACGCCTGACCGAGGTGGTCCTCGTCGGCCTGCAGCCAGTAGGCGAGCCCGAACCTGTTCTCGATGGCCACCACGAGGGCGCCGCCGGGTCGGAGCAGGCCGGCCAGGTGGCCCAGGAACCGGTCGGGGTCGTCGCCGGCGTACTCCAGGACGCCGATGCACAGCACAACGTCGAAGCCGTCGTCGTCGACCAGGTCGGTGGCGCTGCCGTGTCGGACGTCCACGTCCAGCCCCGTGCAGCGCAGGGCCGCCGCCTCGGCCCGCAGGGCGTCGCCCTCAACGGCAACCACGGAGGCGCCCTGTTCGGCCGCCCAACGGCTGTTCACGCCGCTGCCCGCCCCCACGTCCAGGACCCGGACCCCGGGTCCGAGGCGGATGGGGTGCAGCAGGTTCGTTCGTGCCCGCCCGAAGTGGTAGCGGGTCGGCCAGTCGTCGATGTGGGCGGCCAACTCGTCCGAGCCGCTGGAGCGGTCGGTGGCGGCGCGCAGGATCCCGGCGATCCGGTCCTCGGACCCGTCCCGCCAGCGCCGGTCGCTCACCGGTCTGCCGATCGTGCCGACCAGGTGCCGCCCAGGGCCACCAGGCCGTTCTGGTGGTCGCCACCCGTCGGCTCCACCTCGAAGCGCACCAGGTGCGTGTGGCGCTCCAGGACCTTGCGCATCGAGTGGTCGTGGAGGGCGACGGAGAGCTCGTAGGTGCCGGGCTGCAGGGCCAGGGCCCCGACCGCGTAGTCGACCTGCACGAGCCCGCCGCCGTTGCCGTCGACGGCACGCGACGCCGCACCCGAGTTGATGCTGGCCACGTGCGTGCCGTCGGCCCGGTAGAGGCCGAGTGCCACGGTGACCGGCTCCCCGGCACGGACGGCGTCGTACCGCACCTGGAAGCGCACCGGTCGTCCCGAACCCACCCGGTCCATCCTGTGGCCGTTGGCGTCCAACAGGTCCACCGAGGTGACCAGGTCGTCCGGGCCCAGCCCTCCGAACTGCCGGCGGGGGGCCGACACGGGTGCCGCCCCGGCGGCGCCACCCTCGAGGAACCGGTCGATCACCTCGGGTGACGGGCCGACGGCCTGCAGGGTGCCCTGCTGGATCCACGCCGTCTGCTCGCAGAGCCAGCCGACCATGTCCAGGTCGTGGCTGACCAGGATGATGGTGCGCCCCTCCGCCTTGAGTTGGGCGAACCGGTCCAGGCAGCGCTTCTGGAAGGCGTGGTCGCCGACCGCCAGCACCTCGTCCACCAGGAGGATGTCCGGTTCGACGTGGATCGCCACAGAGAACCCGAGCCGCACGTACATGCCCGACGAGTAGTTGCGGACCGGTTCGTCGATGAACCGGTCCAGCTCGGCGAAGCCCACTATGTCGTCGAACCGGCGGCGGATCTCCCGGGACGTGAAGCCCAGGATTGCGCCGTTCAGGTAGACGTTCTCACGGCCGGTGAGCTCCGGGTGGAAGCCTGCGCCCAGCTCGAGGAGGGCCGAGAGCCGACCGTCGACTTCCGCCGTGCCCTCGTCCGGTCGGAGTATCCCGGCCAGCAACTTCAGCAGGGTGCTCTTTCCCGAGCCGTTGCCGCCGATGATCCCGAACGTGGAGCCGTGGGGGATCTCCAGGTCGAGGCCCCGCAGCGCCCAGAACTCCTCGTAGCGGGTGCGGTGCCCGGCCAGCACGGTGGCCTTCAGGGTCCAGTTCCGGTCATGCGTGAGGCGGAACTTCTTGCCCAGCCCGTCCAGGGCGACGGCGTCGGGTCCACGCGGGGCCACGCTCACACCTCCTCGGCCATGCGGGGCTCCAGGCGGTTGAACACCCGGAAGCCGATGGCCAGGACGATGCCGGTGGCCGCCACGATGGCCAGCCAGCGTTCCAGCGACGGGAACCGCAGGTCGTAGAGCACGTTTCGGTAGGCCTTGGCCCACGAGACCATCGGGTTGAGCTGGTAGAGGGTGCGGTAGCCGACGCCCAGGAACTCCCGGTCGGCGGGGACCATGTTCAGCGGGTAGAGGATCGGCGTCAGGAACATCCACGGGGCCAGGGCCACGCCCAGGAAGTGCTGCACGTCGCGGAAGTAGACGTTGGCAGCGCTGATCATCAGGGCCAGGCCGATGGTGAACAGCAGCTGCAGCAGCATGAGGGCCAGCAGCACCGGGATCCACTGGAAGGTGATGTGGCCCTGCAGTACGGCGATGAGCACCAGCAGCACGGCCATCTCGACGAGGAGCGTGAGGAACCGGGCCAGCACCGACGAGGTGGGCAGCACCCAGCGGGGGAAGTAGATCTTGGTCACCAGCGGCGCATTGGCGGTGATGGCACGGGTCGCCTCGGTGAGGCTGGTTACGTGGAACTGCCACGGCAGCAGGGTCACCAGCAGGAACACGGCGTACGAGTCCAGGCCGCTGGGGTCGCCGACCGACGGCTGGATCCGCAGGAACACCGAGAAGACGGCCGAGTAGACGACGACGGCGACCAGGGGGTTGAGCACCGACCAGGACCAGCCCAGGGCCGACCGCTTGTACTTGCTGCGCAGGTCGCGCAGCGTGAGGTTGACCAGAAGGTCGACCTGGAGGAGGGCGTGGAGGTCGCGGCGCGACCGTGGCAGCCGTGACAGGGGCACCGGCGGAGCCTACCGGCCACCCTCAGGGTGGTCGGGGGCGCCCGGCGCCCGGCGCGTCCGCGGGTGGTGGCCTTCTACGCTGGTCGGGATCCTCTGATGACCTCCATGCCCCCGCCCCCTCCGCTGGCAGCCCTGCCGGAGTCCGCCGGGCTGTACATGCGCCTCTGGCATGCCGGGTTCCGCTGGCTCTACGTGCTGGATGCCGTCGGGATCCTGACCGTTACCCTGCTGGTGACCCTGGTCCGGTTCGGAACCGACTGGCCGGAACCAGCCGCGTTGGTGGCCGGCATGGTCGCCCTCACTGCCATCCTGCAGGCCGTCTTCTA
>JAKURY010000038.1 GCA_022452145.1 Acidimicrobiales bacterium
GTGGAGCCAGCCGTTGATGGGGCCGGTTTCGAGGCCGAGCCTGGGAAACGCGGCTGTCATAGCCGAGTAGTAGAAGATCATCTGCACCAGCAGCGGAATGTTCCGCAACGTCTCGACATACCCGGAGCCGATGCGGCGTACCAGCCAGTTGTCGGACAGGCGGGCCAGGCCGACGATCACGCCCACGATCGTGGCAAAGAAAATGCCGGCAATGGACAGACGCAGGGTGTTGACCATGGCGGCCCAGAGGGCCCGTCCACCCGTGTCGGGGTGGGTGTCGATTCCCTCACTGATCTGAATGTCGACGGGGCGTTCAAGGAAGTCGAAGTCGGTGTTGATGTTCCGTGCCCGAAGGTTGTCCCCGGCCTGATTGGCCAGGAACCACATGGCGCTGAGTACCACGAACAGCAGGAAGACCTGTGTCACCCACTTGAGGACGATGACGTCTCGCCACAGCGGCACTCGCTGGGATACCCGCTCTTGGGTGGTGGTATCCGTCATCGTTGACTTTGGCTCAGATCGTGGGCTGGCGGATCAGGAAGACATCTCTGGAAAGAGTCTCAGACGGTGGACAGTATCCGCGGACCGTAGCGGCCCATTACGCGAACGATCCCGGGGCCCGGGAGCTGGCGCCCCCGAACCCCGGGATCATCGATTACGTCGGTTCGCCTACTTAGCGGGCCGGCGGGGAGTAGATCAGGCCCCCGTCCAGCCATCCGGCGTTGGCGCTGCCCTCGCGGTACAGGCCGACCGGGTTCAGGTTGCGGTCGTAGACCTCGCCGTAGCTTCCGACCTGCTTGATCACCTGGTGGAAGGCGTCGGCGGACAGACCCATGGCGGTCTGGAGTTCACCATCGCCGCCACACAGGCGTGCGACCTCGGCCTCGGCCGTGGCGCACGTGGCGTCGACGTTGGCGGAGGTGACGCCGTACTCGTCCATGATGATCATGGCGTACACGGTCCAGTTGACGGCATCGGCCCAGGCCGAGTCGTTCTGGCCGTAGGTCGGGCCGAGCGGCTCCTTGGAGATCGGAGTAGCCGGGAAGATCACCCACTCCTGATCGGCGGGCATCTGCTTGGCCTTGCGGCCCACGAGCGCTGAACCATCGGTGGTGGTGATGTCACAGCCACCGGCGATGAACGTCTCGTACACCTCGTCGCTCGTCTCGAAGCCGAGCAACGTGATCTCGGCGCCGGCCAACAGGGCGGCCTCGGCGATGTTCTTCTCCGTGGTCGTTCCGACGTTGGTGCAGACGACAGAGCCGTCGATGTCGGCGACCTGGCTGGAACCCGAGAAGCCATCGCTGACTCGGGCCATCAACTGCTGGCCGTCGTAGTAGGTGGTGGGACCGAAGTCCATGCCAACCGAGCTGTCACGGCTCTGCGTCCACGTGGTGTTACGCATGAGCACGTCCACGTCGCCGGTCTGAACGGCGGTGAAGCGCTCGGAGGCCGTCAGGGCCACGAAGTTGACCGCACCGGCGTCGCCGAGGACGGCGGCGGCCACTGCACGGCAGAAGTCGGCGTCGATGCCGGTGACCGAACCATCAGCCTGGGTTTCCGAGAAGGCGACTGCGGAGCCGCTGACACCACAATTGAGGGTGCCACGTGCCTGTACGGTGTCTAGGAGGCTGCCGCCTGCGACGACCTCGACCTCGGCGGTCGTGGCCGGTGCGGCTGCCGTCGTGGCAGGTGCTGCATCGTCCCCGTCGCTGTCGCTACCGCAGGCCGCGGCTACGACACCGATCGAGAGGAACAGGGCGAGAAGCTTCAGAAGCTTGCTCTTATTCATAGGTAAACCCCTCCGGTTTCATCGGATTCCCGGAGGGCGGAAATCGCCACAGCCGAGTGCCGCCCGTCGTTGGACAGCGGATGTTAATGGTAGGTGCCGCCGGTCACAGCGGCAACCCGGGCCATGCGGATCGTGCATGGAACAGCCCTGGAGTCGCTGCCCAGCCCGGTAGTACAGGCCCGGGAGTTGCGGGCCCAGCCGCCCGGCTCAGCCGGCGGTCCCAGGCTCGTCGAGGGTGACCTCGTCGAGCAGGCCGGTGGTCACGCAGTAGACGAAGCCCCGTATGTGGTCCTTGTGGGCCAGGAACGGCGAAAGGTGCAGTCGTTGCATCGACTGGCGGACGCTGGCGTGCGGGTCGGTGAACGCCTCCACCACCCACGGTGGGGTAACGCCCAGCTCCTCCTGCATCTCTGAGCGGAAGGTGTCCTCGGTTACCCGTTCCAGGCCGCAGTCGGTGTGGTGTACCAGGACGACCTCGCGGGTCTTCAGGAATCGTTGTGACAGGCACAGGGAGCGGATGACGTCGTCTGTGATGACCCCTCCGGCGTTGCGGATCACGTGGGCCTCGCCATGGCCAAGGCCGAGAAGTTGGAACATGTCCATGCGGGAGTCCATGCAGGCAACCAAGGCCACGTGGCGGGTCGGCTCGACCTGGAGGTCGGCGTCTGGGAAGTCGACGGCGAACGCACGGTTGGCGGTGATGAATTCATCGGCGATCGGGATGTGGTCGGACATGGTGCCTCGGGTGGCTCTCGTTCGGACTCTGGATGGCGACCGGGATGGCGACTGATGTCCGCCGTCCATGGGCAGCAGGACGCCTGCATCTGCCACGATGATGGCATGAGTGGGACCGGACCCGTGCCAGCCATCCAGACCGTGACCGGGCCGATCAGCCCGGACGACCTGGGTCGCACGCTGATGCACGAGCACCTAACGGTGGGCTGGCCGGGCGCCGAAAGCCACACCACGGTCGCCCAGCGATCCCGTGCCGACATCGTCGCGGTGTGCATGGATCGGATCGCCGAACTCCAGGAACTCGGCTACTCGACGCTCGTCGACCCGTGCCCCAACGACCTCGGGCGGGACGTGTCGCTGCTGGTCGAGGTGTCCGAGGCCACGGGCTTCAACATCATCTGCGCCACCGGCCTATACAAGGAATCGGAGGGCGGTCACGCCTACTGGTCGTTCAAGGCCCGGTACGAGGACGTCACGGCGGTGATGGCCGAGATGTTCGAGTCGGAGTTGACCGACGGGGTCGGTGGGAGCGGCGCCCGACCAGGGATCCTGAAGGTGGCCACCGGCCTCGGCGGAATGACCGACCACGAGCGGCGGGTGTTCGACGCTGCGGCTGCCGCCGCCCTGGCGACCGGCGCGCCGATCACCACGCACACCGACGAGGGCACCGTTGGAGACCTGCAGCAGGAGGTGCTGACGGGCGCCGGGGTGCCGGCACACCGGATCCTCGTGGGCCACTCCTGCGGGACGACAGATGCCGACTACCACGAGGGCATCGCTGCCGGGGGCAGCTATCTGGGCTTCGACAGGTTCGGCATAGCGGCGCTCCAGCCCGACACCGACAGGGTGGCGTCCCTCGTCGAGGTGATCCGACGCGGCTACGGCGACCGGGTGGTGGTCAGCCACGACTCGGTCTGGTGCTGGCAGGGCGAGCCGTTCCCGGCTCGGTCGATGGGTCGCCTGGGCGAGATCTTCGACCCCACGCGCTTCGACCGTGAGATCGTCCCGATGCTGTTGGAGGCCGGCGTTGAGGGTGCCGAAGTTGAGGCGCTGGTCGTGGACAACCCTCGCCGGTTCTTCACCGGGGAGCCGTTACCTGCCGTCTGAGGCACGGTTCCCCCGGGCCAGCCGCCCGTGTAGGAGGCAGACAGCTTCGTTCTGTCAGATCTTGGTTTCCTCAGCGGGTTTGACCGTTCAGGTACCGGCCGTGCGGGCCGCCTGCCGGGCCAGCAGGTTGGCCGCCACCGCGGCACCCAGCACCCCGCCGGCCGTCGACAGCACCAGATCGCCGACGGTGTCGTCGTAGGTGAGTTGCAGGCCGGTGGTGCCCATCTCCTGGATGATCCACTCCACGCCCTCCCAGGCGACGATGGCCAACGCCCCGAATCCGGATCCCATCAGGACGAGGTTCCAGCGGGCCAGCCCGGCCGGGGCGACGAACAGGACCAGGGCGGCCACCAGGAACGTCCAGTTCACGAAGTGGAGGATGTCGTCGAACTGCGCCATGGTGTCGTACAGGTTCACGAGGTTGCCCAGCAGGTCCAGGACGAACGGCACGACCAGCAGGGCGTCGCCCAGGTGCGGGTACCGGCTCCGTCGCCCCCGCAACGCCCAGATGGCTGGCACCACCAGGGCCGACAGCGGGTAGCCGACGCACCGTTCGGGCCAGCCCTTTCCGGCCACACCGGGGATGTCGGGGAACAGCAACCCGGTCAGGAGGGTGACCACAAGGGCTCCCTTGACCACCCACATGAACCGGCGGTTATTCATCGGACGACGTTTCGCTCGTTTATAGGATGGCTCCCGGCTCCAGGGTCTGCAGGCCCGGCTAGTTGATCTGCTTCTCCATGCCCTCCCAGTAGGGGGCACGCAGCTTGAACTTCTGCAATTTGCCGGTGGCCGTCCGGGATAGCTCGTCGCGGAACTCCACCGATGTGGGGCACTTGAAGTGTGCCAGGATCTCCCGACAGTGGTCTATGAGGGCACCCTCGTCGACGGACGCCCCGTCGGCTAGCACCACCAGGGCCTTGATCGTCTCGCCCCACTTCTCGTCAGGCACGCCGATCACGGCCGCCTCGGCGACCGCCGGGTGCGAGAACAGGGTGTCTTCCACCTCGATCGACGACACGTTCTCGCCGCCCGAGATGATCACGTCCTTCTTGCGGTCGGTGATCGTGGCGTACCCCGCCTCGTCGATCACCCCGCCGTCACCGGTGTGGAACCAGTCGTCGGCCAGCGCCTCGGCGGTGGCCTCCGGCTGGTCCCAGTAGCTCTTCAGCACGTGGTTGGTGCGGGCCAGCAGCTCACCCTCCGGCGAGGTGGACATGGACACTCCGAGGGCCGGCGCGCCGGCGCGTGACAGCCTGGCCGCCCGCTCGGCCGGCGTGTCGTCGTCCCACTCGGCCCGTGAGCGGTTCATGGTGAGCAGCGGTGCGGTCTCGGTCAGCCCATAGATCTGGATGAACTCCCAGCCCAGCTCGACCTCGACCCGTTCGATGGTCCGGGTGGGCGGTGGTGCGCCGGCCACCACGATCCGCATGGTGCCCGTGCCGGGAACAGGGCCGTCCCAGTCGGCTGCGGCATCCAGTACCGAGCTGATCACCGCCGGGGCGCCGCACAGCAGAGTCACCCCGTGCTGCTCGATGCGTCGGAGGATCTCCGGCCCGTCGACCTTGCGGAGCACGATGTGCCTTCCGCCCATGCCGGTCACCGCGTACGGCATGCCCCAGCCGTTGCAGTGGAACATCGGCAGAGTGTGAAGGTAGACGTCCCGGTCGTTCACGCCCGTCTGCCATCCGAACACCGCCGCGTTCAGCCACAGGTTCCGGTGCGTCATCTCGACGCCCTTGGGGCGTGCCGTGGTACCGCTCGTGTAGTTGATCGTGGCCGTCGAGCTCTCGTCCGGGGTCCATGGCCGGGGCTCCACCCCCTCGAGGAAGAGCGAGTCGGACTCCTCGCCAGTCAGCAGGCGGTGCTTCACCTTCACGTCGCCCAGGTCGGCTTCCAGCTCCGGGTCCATGAGCAGCACCTCGGCGCCCGAGTGGTCGACTATGTACTGGACCTCCTCGGCGTTGAGGCGGAAGTTGACCGGCACGCCGACCCGTCCGAATGCGCTCGTTCCGTAGAGGAACACCAGCATCCGCGCGGCGTTGTGGCTGACCATGGCCACCCGCGCTCCCAGGTCCAGGCCCATGGCGTCCAGGCCGGCGGCCATGGCGCGGGCCAGCTCCGCGGTCCGGGCGTATGTGAGGTCCGGGAGGGGAGTCGCCACCTGGTCGGGCTCGTCGACGATGGCGATCCGGTCGCCGTAGACGACCTCGGCCCGACGTAGGTGGTCGGCGACGGTCAGCGGTATCTCCATGGGTCGGCCTCCTGCCGGCTTCTCGCGGTGTATCGACAACGGGACGGCTGACAATAGTTCTCGTCCCTCGGGCACCTCGTCTCAGGGCATACGCTCCCACGGGTGGAACACGACGAGGTCCTCGACGGATACCGGACGAGCATCGACAACATCGACGCTGCCCTCATCCACCTGCTGGCCGAGCGCTTCAAGGTGACCCGCAAGGTGGGGACCCACAAGGCGGCGGCCGGCATGGCGCCGGCTGACCCTGACCGGGAGACCGAGCAGGTACAGCGCATGCGGGACCTGGGCGAGGCGGCGGGCCTGGACCCGGTGTTCAGCGAGAAGTTCCTGCGGTTCGTGATCAACGAGGTGATCCGCCACCACGAGCGGGCGGGGAACGGGGACTGACTTCCCAGCCGGAGCTCAGCCTTCGGCCATCTCCCGGTCCTTGGCCACCTCGTCCAGGTCGGCGTACTCGTCGGCGGTGTCGACCCAGTCCTCGAACTCGATCACCCCGATGTCTGTGAACCGGTCACGGAGCCAGCCGTCGCCGGCGTCCAGCAGGCCCAGCTTCTTGCAGTTCGGGACGATCTTGGAGAACAGCAGCCGCTGGAAGATCCGCAGCTCGTTCGGCATGGCCAGCGTGAACTTCACCATGTCCTTCACGTCGACTCCCATGCGCTCCCAGACCTCCTGGCGCATGAACCGGTCACGCATCTGCAGGGCGGCCTCGAAGGCGAACTCCTGGCGGTCACGCAACTCGGCCACGGTGAGGTCCTGGTACACCTCCTGGAGGCTGAGGACGCCGAAGGCCACGTGGCGGGCCTCGTCGGACATCACGTAGCGCAGCAGCTTCTTGAGCAGTGGTTCCTCGATGGTCTGGTGCATGAAGCCGAAGGCGGCCAGGGCCAGGCCCTCCACCATGATCTGCATCCCGAGGTAGGTCATGTCCCAGCGGCTGTCCTGGAGGATGTCGTCCAGCAGCGACCCCAGGTGGGTGTTGACCGGGTACTTGATGCCGTCCAGCTTCCGGTCCAGGTACTGGGCGAACACCTCCACGTGGCGGGCCTCGTCGACCACCTGCGTGGCGGCGTAGTACTTGGCGTCGATCCACGGGACGGTCTCGACGATCTTGGCGGTGCACAGCAGGGCGCCCTGCTCGCCGTGCATGAACTGGCTGAGGCTCCAGTTCATCGACTCGACCCCCAGGTCGGCCCACTCCTGCTCGTTCAGCTTGTAGAGAGGCGATTCGGGGTTCTCGGCGAAATAGGCCACCTCGGCGGGGTCGGCCGGGGTCAGCACCTCGTACGGGTCGACGTCTATCGACCAGTCCAGGTCGGTCTGGCCGTTCCACTGGGAGGTCTTGGCCTTCTCGTAGAGCTTGTCCAGCCTGGCCCGTTCGCCCTTGTCGTAGCCCCACGTGAAGATGGCGTCGGCGTTGTCCTCCACGGAGTGGATGAGCGAGGTGACGTCGTCGTTGAACGCGGAGAACTCGGTGATGCGGTCAGGGTCGTTGGCGTACGCCCGGAAGTCGAACGACTCGATGGCGATCTCTCCGCTGGGCATCGGTTCGGTCGTGGTCATATCGGGTCTCCTGTGATGGGGCGAGTGGTGGTCGGTTTTCGGGCGATCCAGTGGATCACTGGGTCATGGGGTCGGCCGGCGGGTGAGCCGGCTGGCCGCTGGCATCGGCGTGGATGGGCTCTACGGCATCGCCGATGGTGAGGGCCTCGGCGGTGTTCTCCCAGTGCTCGTACTGGATGATGCCCATCTCCTCGAAGCGCTCGCGGAGCCATCCGTCCCGGTGGTCGAGCAGCCCGAGCTTCCTGCAGTTGGGGACGATCTTGGAGAACAGCAGGTGCTGCATCCGCTGCTGCGACTGCTGGCTGGGGAGCAGCGCCTCGATCTCGGCGTTGGAGATCCCGAAGCTCGGCCACAGTTCCGAGTTCAGGGTGCGCCGCCGCATCATGTTGCAGGCCTCGTAGGCGAACTCCTGGCGTACCCGGAACTCGGCGGCGTCCATGTCGTCGTAGAGCTCCTGCAGTGACAGGATCCCGAAGGCCACGTGGCGGGCCTCGTCGGCCATCACGTAGCGGAGCATCGCCTTGAGGAGCGGTTCCTGGGTGGTTCCGAGCATCAGGCCGAAGGCGGCCAGGGCCAGGCCCTCGATGACCACCTGCATGCCGAGGTAGACGAGGTCCCAGCGCTCGTCGCGGAGCACCTGGTCGATGAGCGACTTGAGGTTCTCGTTGATCGGGTAGGTGGCCGGCATCTTCTCGTCCAGGTACCGGGCGAAGGCCTCGACGTGGCGGGCCTCGTCGACCACCTGGGTGGCTGCGTAGTACTTGGCGTCGATCCACGGGACCGCCTCCACGAGTCGGGCGGTGCACAGCAGGGCTCCCTGCTCGCCGTGGAGGAACTGGCTGAGAGATGCCGACTGGGCCTGTACCGCGAACTCCACCCACTTGTCGTCGTCCCAACTGGCGACAGGTGAGCCCTTGACGTCCAGCAGGCTCCGTGCGGGCATCCCGGCCGGTACGCCCGTGGCCTCGGCCTGGAGGCGTACGACGCGCTCCGGGTCGACGTCGATCGACCAGTCCAGGTCGTCGCTGACGTTCCACTGCGAGCGCTTGGCCTTCTCGTAGAGGCGGTTCAGTCCGTCCCGGGAGCGCTCATAGTCCCAGGTGAACGCGGTGTCGAACTCGGCTCTGACCTTGTCGATCAGTGCGTCGAAGGCTGTCGTGGCGTCCTGCTGGCCGGCGTCCTGTGGGCTTTCGTCTACCACGGTCATGCGTCGCCTCCCGGCGTCTGGTTCTCTACAGGTCCATGGGGCTCAGGACCGTAGGGCTCGGCGAGTCCTCCGAGAACCCGGTCGATGACGGTGTGCCAGTGGTCCGGCGAGGGGAGGCTGAGACCCATGGAACGGGTCAGGAGCATTCCGAGGCCAATGGCGTGGGCCAACCGGACCACCGCCTGCTCGTCGAGGTCTGCATCGAAAAGGCCGTCGCTGGTGGCCTCGTCGACGAGCTTGCCGAGTCGACGGTCCTCGTCCTCGACCCGTACCCGGAGCCGCTCGGCCAGGTCCGGATCGCGCCGTGCGGCCACGATGGCCTCCAGGAACAGCCCGTGTCCGCCGTCCAGCGGGTCGAGCAGGTGGTCGCCCAGCATGGACAGGACCTCGGTGGGGGAACCCAGGTTGCCACCACCGTTCAGGACGCTGTCGATGGAGTCGGGTACGTGGTGGTCGACGGCCTCCAGCAGCAGTTCGGCCTTGCCGCCGTACCGGGAGTAGATGGCGCCGGTGGTGACGCCTGCCTGCCGGGCTATCTCGGCCACACCTGCCTTCTCGTAGCCCTTCTCGGCGAACACCTCGGCCGCAGCCTGGAGTAGCCGGTGGGTCAGGTCCTCCCCGGGGGCGGGCTGGGTGTCGGGCCCATTGGATGCCATGTCTGGATAATAACCGTTGTTATCAGGCGGTCAAGTATCCGGAGAATCAGCCGGATAGAGCACACGTCGACGTCGGGACTAGTTTCCCGCCCGGACAACATCACCAGTGATCACACCTGGGAGGGTGGGCCCACCTTTCTCCAGGGGATCCCGCCTCCGGTAGATCCCGCCGGGAACTCCCATGAGCAGAGAGCCCGACAGCAGAGAGAGAGCCATACCGTGCACTTCGGAGCCTGTTTCTTTCCGACCTCCTACGCCATCAGCCCGGCCGACCTCGGCGTGGCACTGGAGGAACGGGGCTTCGAGTCGATCTGGCTTGCCGAGCACAGCCACATCCCGGCCTCCCGGACGTCGCCATGGCCGGGCGGCCCCGACATGCCCCAGATGTACTACGACACCCTCGACCCGTTCGTGACGCTGGGGGCCATGGCGACCGCCACGACGACCCTGAAGTTGGGTACCGGCATAGCCCTCGTCGTGCAGCGCGACCCGATCCACACCGCCAAGCAGGTGGCCAGCCTCGACGTGCTATCCGACGGTCGGGTGCTGTTCGGCATCGGAGCCGGCTGGAACCTCGAGGAGATGTCGGACCACGGCACCGACCCGGAGCGCCGCTTCGGCCTCATGCGCGAGAGGGTGGAGGCCATGAAGGCCCTCTGGGCCGCCGAGGTTGCCGAGTACCACGGCAGCCAGGTCGGCTTCGACCCGACCTACCAGAACCCCAAGCCGGTCCAGCGTCCCCACCCACCCATACACGTCGGTGGGGTGGCTCCGGGAGGCCTAAGGCGGGCGGTGGCCTACGGCGACGGCTGGATACCCATCGGTGGGCGCACGGTGGTCGACGGGGCAGGGCTGGATGCCCTGCGGGCCGAGGCCTGCGCCGAAGCTGAGCGCGATCCGGCGAGCCTGGAGATCTCCATCTACTACGCGCCGCCCGATCCGGCTGTGCTGGCCGACCTGGCCGAGCACGGCATCGAGCGGGCCGCCTTCGGCATCCCGTCGGAGGGCCGGGACGTGGTGCTGCCGCTCCTCGACGGCTACGCCGAGGTGGTGGCGTCGCTCTAGGTTGGACGAGGTCGCCTTCAGGCGTGCCCCGGCGTCAATGTATTGAGATCAGGCCAGGTCGAACCGGTCGAGGTTCATGACTTTGTGCCAAGCGGCAACGAAGTCATCCACGAACTTCGAGTGGCCGTCGTCGCACGCGTACACCTCAGCGAGGGCTCGCAACTGCGAGTTGGAGCCGAATACGAGATCGGCGGCAGTGCCGGTCCAGCGCACTTTGCCCGTCTCGCGATAACGGCCCGCAAACACGCCTTCTGATGACTCGGAGGCCTTCCACTCCGTGCCCATATCGAGCAGGTTGACGAAGAAGTCCGTGGTGAGCTGGCCTGGCCGGTTGGTGAACACACCGTGCTGGGCGCCGCCCACATTGGCGTCCAGTGCTCGCATACCGCCGACCAGCACCGTCATCTCGGGCGCGGTGAGGTGCAGAAGGAATGCCTTGTCGACAAGCAGCTCCTCGGCAGGACGCTTGTGGATGGGCGACAGGTAGTTGCGGAAGCCATCCGCTGTCGGTTCCAGGGACGCAAACGAGTCGACCTCGGTCATCTCCTGGCTGGCATCTCCACGGCCCGGGTTGAACGGAACAGAGA
>JAKURY010000039.1 GCA_022452145.1 Acidimicrobiales bacterium
CCAGTCATTGCCGTGTACGACGTCCGGGTTCACGCTGTGTGGGTCCGGATCGGCGCGCGGTCAGGGGATGTCATGGTCGGGTCCGTCACTGGGATTTCAGGTGGCTTCGGAGGTCGGCGCCGGTGACCACTGCGTAGTGGCCCCGGACGGCCAGCGCGTCGTCGCCCACCGAGCCGTCCAGGAAGGCCGGAAGGCGGTCGAGGCGGATGACCACCCGGTCGTCGTCGGCAACGGTAGCCACGTCGGCGGGTGAGGCGACGGCGCCCGGCGGGAGGCCCCACGCCAGCGATATCCAGGTCGGCCACGGCACCTGCGGGGCGTGCCAGACGGTCGTCTGGCCGTCGGCCGGTCCGACGGCCTCAACGAGGTGGCCGGCCTCGGCCGGGGCTCCGAAGTAGCGGTCGTGGGTGGCGCCGGGCGACAGGCCGATGAGGGCGACCACCAGCAGGACGGCCGCCGAACCCTCGGCGACGCCGCGACGCAGGCCCGCCACCGACCCGTCGGCTCCACCACGTCGCAGGTTGGCCAGGGCGCCACCGGCCCGGTCGGCCAGGGCGGCGAAGCCCGGGAACAGCGCCATGAGCGCCGGGAAGTTCCAGTAGTCGTGCACCCAGGCGTTGTCGGCCGGCACCACGGCGAACACCACCACCATGGAGGCCAGGACACCGGTCAGGAACCGCGACCGGGCGTCGACCAGCCCGGCCACCAGGGCAGGCAGGGCCAGCACCAGGTACCAGGCCGGCAGCAGCCGACGGGCAAACGTCCACTGGCGATCCAGGAACTCGCCAACCGTCCAGTCGAAGCCGACCCTGCTACCGGCGTGGTCCGAGAGCTCGGCCACGCCGGCACCCTGGGTGACCCAGGCCAGCACCACGAGCGCCCCGACCGCCATTCCCGCTCCCACGACGACGACCGTGCGGTCGAGGCCACGGCGCCTCAGCAGCCAGAGCCACAGGAGCGGGGCCAGGAACACGCCCTGCCAGGAGGCGGCCACGGCCGCGGCCGATGCCACGGCGGCCCGCCGCAGGCCCCGACCGGTCGCCCCGTCGGCCACCTCGTCGGCCACAAGGAGGACCATCCCGACCATCAGGAGGTTGGGTAGGAAGCCCAGGCCCAGGCGCCCGTAGACCCACCAGAACGGTGTGGCCACCAGCGCCCCGGTGGCCGCCGCGACCGGCAGCGGGCCGAAGCCCATGCGTCGCCCCACCCAGAAGAAGGCCGGCACGGTGGCCAGGCCCGACAGGTAGCTGACGGCCTTGAGCTGCCACAGTCCCTGACCGAACACCGTGGACACCGCCAGGTGCAGGCCGGTCAGGAGCGGCGGATGGTGGGTGTAGGCGACGTCGGAGAACGGCTGCCAGGCGGCGCCGAAGGACGACCCCGACGGCCCCAGGTCCCAGAAGTTGCGGACGTGGAGGGCGAACTGGCCGATGATCCGACCCTCGTGGGAGTCGCCGAGCGGCAGGCCGAACGAGCGGGCCCAGGTGACCACCAGGAAGGCCACCAGGCCCACGACGAGCACGGTCGGCGCCCGGTCGATAACCCGGGACGCGGCGTCCGTGTGCGGTGGCGCCCCCGGCCGGTGCATCACCTCACGATAGTGTCGACCACCGTGGCTGACCGGGTGACCGTCGCCGGATGGGTCGGCTCGACGAACCTCGGCGACGAACTGCTGTTCCGCATCCTGAGCGACCTGCTGGGCGCACGTGGCGTCGCCGTGGGTGGACCCTCCGTGGACCCGGCCGGCACCGCCGCCGTCCACGGCTCCGAAGCCCACGGCCACCTCAACCCGTCGGCACTGCGCCACAGCCTGGTGGCGTCCGATGCCTTCGTGTTCGGCCCCGGTGGGCTGCTGCAGGACGAGACCGGCATCTGGAACCTCCCCTACCACCTGCGACGCATCCGGATGGCCCGCCGGGCCGGGCTGCCGTGGGCCGGCATCGGCCTGGGCGCCGACGGGCTGACCACCGACAGGGGCCGGTCCCGGGTGCGCAGGGCGCTGGTCGGACACACGGCGATCGCCGTACGCGACGAGCCGTCGGCCGACGCCCTGAAGGCCCTCGACGTGAAGCGGGTGGTGCGGACCGCCGACCTGGCGTTCCTGGCCGAAGCACCGGCAGTGTCTGGCGACGGGGTGCTCGGGGTGTGCCTCAGGGCGCCGCAGGGCAACCGCCTACGTCCCGGAGCGCTCGACGTTGCCCACCGCTGGCCCGACGCACGCGCCGACGCCATGGCGACGGCGCTGGACGACACGGCCCGCTCCACCGGGCTGACCGTACGGTTCCTGGCCTTCGACGCCCCGAGCGACGGCGTGGTCCACCGGCAGGTGGCCGGGCGGATGACGACGGCGGCAGAGGTGGTCGAACCGGACCTGGACGGCGTGGTGGCCGCGCTGGCCCGGGTCGACGCAATGGCCACCATGCGCTACCACGGCGCAGTGCTGGCGGCCCTGGGTGGTGCCGGCGTGGTGGCCGTCGAGTTCTCGCCCAAGCTCAGGTCGATCGCCGCCGACCTCGGGCCGGGCGCCACGCTGCTGGACGACGCCGCCACGGGCCTCCCGGAGGCGGTGGCCGGCGTTCTGGAGCACCGCCACCACCTGGCCGACTCCGTCGACAGGCTCCGCACGCTGGCGGGCCGCAACGTGGAGGTACTGGACGGCCTTCTGGGAGCCTCGTGAGCGCCGCGTCCGGCTGCAGGAGGGCCTCGTGAGCCTCCTACGGCGCCTTGGCAGCCTGCGGGTGCTCTGGCTGGCCGTGGTGGCCGCCCTGGCCGTCTGGCTGGCCGCCACCCGGTGGTCGGCCATGGCGGGCCTGGTTGGCGACCTCAGGCCGGTACCACTGGCCCTGCTGGTCGGCGCCTCGTGCCTGCTGCTGGTGCCCAACGCCGCCTTCTGGACGCTGGCCCTGCGGTCGATGGGCGAGCGGCCCCGGTATTCGACGGTGCTGCACGTGTCGGCCCGGGCCCTGCTGACCCGCTACCTGCCCGGCGGGATCTGGTACGCCGCAGGCCGCGGGACCCTGCTGCGGCACCACGGGATAAGGGTGGCGGCGTCGGCCACGGCCGGTGGCCTGGAGCTGGCCCTCGGGGCCCCGGTGGCCGTCGTGGTCGGAATGGTGCTGCTGGCCGCCTCAGGTGGGCTGGCCGCCTGGGTGGCCGTCGCCGCGGTCGTCGCCCTGCTCGTGGTCGTGACGCTCGGCGGGTCGCTCATCGGCCGCCTCATGGCCCGGTTGGCCCGGAGACGCGGCGGCGAACCACCGTCGGTGCCGCCGTCGACCACGCTGCTGAGGCTGGCCGCCGTGCTGGTCGGCTACTGGCTGGCGATCGGCACCCTGTTCTGGGCCTACCTGGAGGTCGTCGGCCCCACGGCCCTGCAGTGGGGCCGCACGGTGGGCGCCTTCGGCGTGTCGTGGGGCATCGGGTTCTTCACCCTCTTCGCCCCCCAGGGCATAGGCGTGTTCGAGGGGGCCCTGGTGACGGTGCTGGACTGGGGTGCCGACGCCGTGCTCCTTGTGGCCGGATTCCGGGCCGTGCTGCTGGCCCGCGACCTGCTGCTCACCGCAGTAGCCGAGGTGCTGGCACGGCGCAGTCGGACCGGGGGCCAGGCCTAGGCGCCACCCGACATCTCGACCAGCACGTCGACCACCTCGGAGGCCGGTCGCTCGTCGCCGAGTCGCCGGGGCCGTCGCCAACGCTCCGGGTCCGCCAGGAAACCGTCGACCAGGTCGTCGTCGTACCTGCTGACCAGCACGTTCTCCCCCACGCCGTCCTGCCGTTCGGTGCGGTCGCGCCACAGCAGGGTCGGCACGCCGAGGCGGGCGCACTCCTCCTGGATGGACCCGCCGTCGGTGATGACGAACGGGGCGGCGGCCAGCATCGTCACGAACTCGTCGTAGGGCACCAGGTCGCTGGTGGCCACGCCCAGGTCCTCTACGGCGGCACGCCCGCCCTTCCGGGCCAGCACACCGTCGGTCGGCGGGTGGACCACGAACGTCGTCGGACGGCCCATTTCGGCCAGGCGACCCAGCAGCGCCAGGAACCCGTCGAACCGCTCACTGCGGTGCAGGTTCTCGACACGGTGCATGGTTGCCACGACCGGCCCCGAACCCGGCTGGACATCGGCCACGGCGTCGCGCAGGGCCTCCAGGCCGGTGTTGCCCGACGTCTCGACGATTCGGGCCTTCAGGCCCATGGACCGCAGGTTGTCCGCCGACGTGGCGTCCGGGGCGAAGCAGACGGCGGACCGGCGCATCACCAACACCCGTATCAGCTCCTCGGGAAACGGGTGCCTGAAGCTGCCGGACCGCAGCCCCGACTCCAGGTGGGCCACCGGCAGGCCGGCACGTCGGGCCATGAGGGTGGCCAGCAGCGTCGACGGGGTGTCACCGTGCACCAGGCAGACACCGTCATGATCACCGAAGACCCGGGACCGCAGGCGCCGGCGGCTGACCAGCAGCCCGACCAGGCCCAGCGCCCAGCGAGCAGCCGCCGCCACGGTGTCGGCGTCGCGATCACCACCGAGGCGCACGTCGGGCTCCCTCACGCCGAGCCGTTCGCGCAGCACCGGCAGGTAGGCGCCGTGCTGGCCGGTCTCGACGAGGCGGTACGGCAGGGCGCGCCGGTCCAGCTCGCGCAGCACGGGCGCGACCTTGATGGCCTCGGCCTTGGTCCCCCAGATGACGTGGATCAGGGGATTATCGCCATTGCAGCCGTCAGTCGACGACGATCGTGCAGCTCTCGTTGCGAAGCGTCCCATCGTTGTAGATGGTGCTACACCAGAACGACCGCCGGTCGACCATTCCGGCAACGAGCGCCCCGGTCATGTTCACCGACTTGAGGTCGGCCTCCATGAACAGCGCCGCTGTCAGGTCGGCCCGCACCATCGAGGCGTGCGACAGGTTGGTACGGAAGAACAACGCCCCGGACGCCTTCACGTCGTCCATGTTGGCACCAGCAAGGTTCGTGTTCGACAGGGCCGTGCCGGCCATATTCGCCCCCGCGAGGTTCGCACCGGCCAGCATCGTGCCGTTGAAGAGAACCCCCTCCAGGTTGGCCCCCGAGAGGTTGATCCCGGGAAGGATCATGCCAGCCAGGTTCTCCCCCGCCAGATCCACCTCGGCGCAGTCGGCGTTGGGGGCCAGCACACAGGTCGGCCGCGTGGACGACGTCGGAGCCGGCACGGTAGTGGTCACTGCCTCCTCCTCCGCTGCTGCCTCCTCCTCGGCTGCTGCCTCCTCCGCTGCTGCCTCCTCGGCTGCTGCCTCCTCCGCTGCTGCCTCCTCGGCTGCTGCCTCCTCGGCTGCTGCCTCCTCGGCTGCCACAGTTGTGGCCTCCTCCTCCTCGGCTCCCCCACCGCAGGCGCCGGCAATGAGCGACAGCGCAACCAGTCCGGCTGCGATCCCAGCGCCCGTTCGGCGTCCCTTGGCGTTCGTCATGTTGACTCCCGATCCGTTCGTGTACGTCATGTTCATCCTGCTCAATCCAGGGCGAAGATCAGCACCATGGCGGTGAGGGCATCTGCCGTGTACGGCTCCCCGTCCTCATCGACCGCCGCAGAGCCATCGGCCTGGAACAACTCGATGACACCATCAGCCGACCGGGTTGCAATCAACTCGGACCCGTCCGAAGCCAGGACCGGCTGCAGCTCACCGTCAGCCAGGTTGTCCAGCGCCGAAGCGAGCGTCGCGGCAGCCATGGTGATTACCACGCCTGTGTCCGAGGTGACAGCCGTCGCCGAGTTGCCCTTTGTGTCCCTAACGGACTGCTGGGTGCCATCGGCCGAGACCTCCACCGTGGCTGCCTCCGCCTGGCGGGCAGCGACGGCGTCGTCGGCCGCCACCTGTGCCTCTTCGACCGCCTCCTGGGCTTCGGCCGCCATTTCCTGAGCTTCCTCAAGTTCGGCCTGGGCCTCAGGACTGTCGTCTCCGATGGTCGCCAGGGTCGCCACCTGTACGGCAACCAGCGCGTCCTGGAGCTCGGCGCCCTTTTCGGTCACCTCGGCTGCGGCCTGATCGGCCTCAGCAGCTGCCTCGACGTATGCATCACCGCTGGCCGGAACCTCGATCGACATCCCACCGGTATCGGTGAAGGACGACTCGACCACCACGTCCCCACCCTCTGTGATGACAGCGCCAACCGACGGATTGAACACCACCACCCGGGCCGACTCATCGGCCGGTGCGGCGTCGACTGCCGCCTCGGTCGCTGAGTCGCTCACAGCGACGGCATCATCGGCTGCAGCCACAGCGTTCTCAGCAGACTCTTGGAGGGCCTCGACGTAGGCGTCGCGGTCACCAAAGTTTTCGACAGCTGTCTCGGCCGCCTCCAGGTAATTGTTCGCCGCGGCGAGTGACGCTGTGGCGGCTGCCAGTGCCTCGGGGTCGTCCGGGTCGACGGCATCCATCGCCGCCTGCGCTGCATCGACCTGTGACTGGGCCAGCTCGGCGGACTCGGTCGCCCGGTCCGGCAGCGTGAGAGCCGACTGCACAGCATCGGCCAGGGCTTCTGCGGCTGTCGCTTCAGCTTCCTCAGTGGAGGCGAGCACGGTGGCGGAAGCCAGGTCGGCACGTGCATCGGCGGCTGCTTCAACCGCCGCGAAGACGTCCATGTTTGGGTCGGCCACGGCAGTAACGACCGCGGTTGCCTCGGCCTCGTTGGCCTCCATCAGATCGACCATGTACTCAGCCTGTCGGGCCGCAGCCGAAGTCTCCTGGACCAGGGCCAGTGCTGTCTGGGCGGCCACAACCTCGTCGTCGCTGGCGTCATCAGCCGTGGCGGCAGCTACAAGCCCTTCAGCAACTTCCATCGCCTCAGACGCAGAGTCTCGGGCGGCTGAAAGTTCGCCCTCAGCCTCCTCCCTAGCGTCAGATGCTGCAGACAGAGCGTCGTTGGCGATTCCTGGCGTCATGTCAGGGTTGTCCAATGCCACGGCGACAGCGTTGGCGTGTGTGACCGCCGTTTGCGCGGCGTCAACCGCTGCGGTCGCGTCTGCGGCCTCCTCGCCGGCCTGTTCGGCTGCGTCATCGACAGCCGTCGTATCGCCGGCAAGGACCGCATCGGCGATCGCCTGTGCCCGGTCCGCTGCAGCTGTAGCCGCGTCTGCAGTCGCCTCGGCTTCGGCGGCAGCGACAAGGTTCGGATCGGCAGCAGCCGACGACTGGAGCGTAATGACGCCGTCGTCGCTGAGTACGTAGCCGACGGAGTTGCCACTGGACAGCGTCACCACTGTCGCTCCTGCGTCCGGGTCCTGGAGAATCCCTCGAGGTGCGACACCCGGAACCGGCTCGTCCGGCGCCTCAGCGGCGTACTCGGCTGCCTCTTCGGCTACCTCCGCGGCTGCCTCTGCAGTCTCGGTAGCGGAGTCGGCGGCCTCAGCGGCAGCGGCAGCGTATGCGTCCGTGTCAGCGTAATTGTCGGCTGTCGCCTGGGCCGCCTCGGCGTCAGCCGTGACATCCGCCAGAACAGCCGCAGCCTGGGCCACAGCTTCCGCGTTGTCCGGGTCCACGGCGTCAACCGCTGCCTGAACAGCTTGGAGCTCCAAGTCGGCGGCGGCGGCCACTTCAGCAGCCTGTGCCGGCGCAGCGAGAGCAGCGTCGGCGGCGGCGGCGATGGCGGCATCGGCGGCGGCGGCGTTAGATGCAGCTACGGCATCGGCAGCGGCGGCCTCAGCGGCGGCACGCGAGGCGTCGAGCGCCGCTGCGGCGGCCTCGACATCCATGGCGGGATCGCTCACAGCCTCTGCCACAGCCGCTGCCTCGGCGGCATCTTGAGTGAGCAGGGCGGCCACGGCATCAGCCCGGGTTGACGCGGCGCTGGATTCCTGGGCGTCGGCGACAACAGCGGTCGCAGTGGCGAGGAGGGCCTGGACGGCCTTCTGCGCATCGAAGAGCTGCAGAAGCGGATTGTCGTCATCGGTCTGGGTGGAACGGCGCGACGAAGTCTCGCGCCCCTCGGCGTTCGCCTGGGACTCCAGGAAGGCCTGAATCTGCTCCATGGTGAAGCCAGCGTCCAAAGCATCCTGCAGGGCTTGCTGCTGGGCTCCAGCAGCTTCCTGCAGGTCCTCGGTCACCTGGCCCATGGACGCGGCATCGGCTTCAGCCTGTGTCGCTGCCTCTTCCTTGGCAGCCTCCGCATTCGCCGCGTCATCGGCTGCAACCTGCGCCGCTTCGTCAGCCACCTCTGGAGTCATGTCCGGATCGTTCATGGCCTCGGCGACCGCGACGTCCTCCAGCCACTCGTTGGCAACTCCATCGGCCGCGTCAGCCAGATCGTTGGCCTCAGCCGCGGAACCGTCGGCCTCCTCATGCATTGCAGAGGTATCACCCGAGTCGATTGCATCGGCAATGGCTACAGCCCGCTCGGCCTGGAACTCGGCAAGATCGGAGTCCTCAGCCGCATCGGCGGCATGCTCCTCGGCCACGTCGGCCTGGGACGGAGGCTTATAGAGGGCACTGAGGGCACCGTCCTCGTTTTCGGCGCTCAGCATCGCCACACCGTCCGGTGTGTTGGTAAGCATCGAACCGTCGTCGTTCACAATGGTCGCAGAGACGTTGCCCTCGGTATCAACGAATGAAGTGGCACCGTTGGGCTTCACCTCGACCTTGGAACCATCGGACATCTCGGTCTGAAGGGAACCGTCCTCCGAGCGTTCGGTGATCTGCGTGCTGCCGTCAGGGAACGTCACGGCGGTCTTGCCGGTGACCGGGTTCGACTCGGTGACCATGCCCTGCGGGTCGGTAACGACCACACTGCCGTCCGGGTTCTCACGGCTGACGTAGTCGCCGCCATCAGCACTGGTGAAGGTGGTGGCCCCAGACGTCGGGTTGTAACGCTGAACGCGACCGTCGGACATGTTTTTCTGGCCAGTCCCGTCATTAAGGGTGGATGTGACCGTGTGATCTCCGTTGGGGGCGATATCGATGGACCAACTACCGTCCTCGGCCTCCATC
>JAKURY010000040.1 GCA_022452145.1 Acidimicrobiales bacterium
GACGCCCGAGTTCCCCCGTGGTGCGTCGTTTTTCAGCCAGCAGGAGGTGCACGGGACCACGCCCCGATCAGGACGATGAGCACGACCGGAACCACGGGGTCCGAGCGGCGCCGGGGTGGACGTGCGGCACGGGCGGCCGATCGGGCAACAGCCGCCACCGTGGACGTGGTGCAGCCACGGCGGCGGATCCCCACCTACGAGCTGCTGGACGCCGAGGCGCTGGACCGCCTCGAGGCCCACGCCGACTGGATCCTTGACGAGGTGGGCGTGGATGTCCGGGGTGACGAGGAGGCCCTCGAACTGTTCCGTTCGGCCGGCGCACGGGTGGAAGGCGAGCGGATCCGGTTCGATCCCGGCCTGGTCCGCCAACTGTGTGCTACCGCTCCGGCGGCGTTCCAGATGCACGGCCGCGACCCTCGCCACACCGTGACCGTGGGCGGCGACCACGTCGTCTTCTCGCCGGCCTACGGGTCCCCGTTCGTCTCGGACCTGGACGGGGGGCGACGCTACGCCACGCTCGTCGACTTCCAGAACTTCGTGAAGCTCACGTATGCGTCGCCGTGGCTCCACCATTCCGGCGGCACGGTCTGCGAGCCGGTTGACGTACCGGTCAACAAGCGGCACCTGGACATGGTGTACGCGCACCTGCGCTGGTCGACCAAGCCGTTCATGGGTGGGGTCACCTCGGCGGAGCGGGCCGAGGACTCCGTCGCCATGGCGCGGGTCGCCTTCGGTGCCGATCGCCTGGAACGGGACTGCGTGATCCAGGGGAACATCAACGTCAACTCGCCGCTGGTCTTCGACGAGGTGATGACCGGGGCTCTCAAGGCGTACGCCCGGGCCAACCAGGGAAACGTGATCTCACCGTTCATCATCGGTGGCGCGATGGGCCCGGTCACACAGCCGGCCCTTATCGCCCAGGCCCACGCCGAGACGATGGTCGGCATCGCACTGGCCCAGTTGGTCCGTCCCGGGTCACCGGTCGTCTACGGCAGCTTCCTGACCACGATGGACCTCAGGAGCGGTGCCCCCACCTTCGGGACCCCCGAGGCGGTGCTGGCCACCTACGCCATGGGGCAGTTGGCCCGCCGTCTGGGGCTGCCGCTGCGGTGTGGTGGCCACTACACGGCGTCCAAGACCGCCGACGCCCAGGCGATGCTGGAGTCCGCCGACGCCATGGGCGCAGCGGTCCTCTCGGGGGCCAACTTCGTGCACCAGTCGGCGGGCTGGCTGGAGGGTGGCCTGGTCATGGGCTACGAGAAGTTCGTGATGGACACCGACCACCTCGGAATGCTGGTCAGGCGGATGCAGGGCCTGGTCGTCGACGACGATTCCCTGGCTGCCGACGGCTTCCTGGAGGCCGGACCGGGAACGGCCCACCTGGGGACGGCCCACACCATGGGCCACTTCGCCACGGCCAACTTCGACTCGGCGCTGGCCGACACCAACTCGTTCGAACAGTGGACCGAGGACGGCGCCCTGGACATGGCGCAGAGGGCCAACGTCCAGTGGAAGCAGGCCCTGGCCGATTACGAGCCGCCACCCATCGACCCGTCCGTCGACGCCGACCTGCGCGCCTTCATCGCCGAGCGGAAGGACTCGATGCCGGACATGTGGTACTGACCGTCGGTCAGGCCACGACCAGGTCCAGGTCGGAGCGGCTGAGCCGCTCGCGACCCGTGTCGGTGACCACCACAGTGTGGCCGAGGGTCATGGCCCGCTGGGAGCCGAAGTCCAGCAGGATCATGTGCAGGAAGAACACGTGGCCCGCCTCGAACACGAGCGGGTTGCCCTCGTAGATCATCGGCCAGTCGGTCCACACGGGGGCGTAGACGGCACCCATGCCGTAGCCGCAGGCGTTCAGCCGGTGCTCCCGGTAGCCGGCACGGTCCAGGACCCGGGCGTGGGTGGCGAACACTTCGCCGAGGGTGGCCCCCGGCCGTACTACGTCCTCGCAGGCCAGCAGGGCCTCGTGGCAGGCACCGTGCATGGCCCGGTGCTCCGGCGACGCCTCGCCGACCAACAGGGTCCGCATCATCGCAGCGTGGTAGCGCCGCTCGACGCCACACCACTCCAGTGTCAGCTGGTCGACCGGATCCAGGTCGCGGCGGCCCGAGGTGTAGCGCACCATGAGCGCACCCGGGCCCGAGCCGACGATCATCTCGTTGCCGGCGTAGTCACCGCCACCACCCAGCACGGCGCCCTGCATGTCGGCCAGGATCCGGGCCTCGGAGACGCCAGGCCCGGCCAGGCCGACGGCCACGTCCCAGGCGTCGTCGGCCAGCTCGGCTGCCCTACGCGTGTAGGCCATTTCCTGGGGGCTCTTCACCCGGCGGAGTTCCTGGACCAGCGTCGAGGCGTCGGCCCACGTCAGGAAACCGTCCAGCTCGGCCTCCAGCAGGCGCCAGTGGGCGGCCCTCAGGCCGTAGGAGTCCAGCTCGATGCCCACGCTGGAACCAGCCAGGCCCAGGTCGTCGAGCATGTCCCGCAGGTCCAGTGCCGGGTTCATGCCGTCGACGTCGACGTAGCAGCGCACGTCGGTCACGTTGGACGTGTACGCGGCCGTCCCCCGGTCGGGTGCCCGGTTCAGCAGGGCGACCCGGCCGTCGCCTGTCATGACCATGCACTGGAAGCTGGAGAAGCCGAAGGTGTCGTACCCGGTCAGCCAGTACATCGACTCCTGCTTGAACATGAGCAGGGCGTCCAGCCCGGCGGCCCTGATGGATCCGGCCGTCCGGTCCCGGCGGGAGAGCATCTCGTCGGGCGTGAAGTGGATGGGCATGGGGCTCCGTCGGGCGCGGGGGTCAGTAGGAGCGGCGCACCGCGGCGCCGTCGTACAGGACGTCGGACAGGGCGGCGTTGGCGGCAGCCCGGACCGCCCGACCCGCCGCGGTGCACGGTCCGTCGGGTGCCGGGACGGTGGTGAAGGCGGGATCGACGGGTCGACCACCGAGGGCCAGAACGTGGTGCTTGCCACGGCTGGGTCGGACGTCGGCGCCGACGTAGCACTGGAATGCCACCCCGACCCGCCGCCGGTCGGTGCGGTTGGGGCGCGAGCCGTGGACCAGGTGGGGGTGGTGGAGCGACATCTGTCCGGGCCCCAGCTGGATGTCCACGGCGGCGCTGACGTCGACGGCTACCTGCTGGCCCCGGGTGAGGATGTTGTCGCCGCCGTAGTGGTCGACGTGGGGATGGATGCCGTCGCGCTGCGAGCCGGACACCATGGCCACGCAGCCGCTGGCCGAGGTACTGGCCGTCAGCGCCACCCAGGCGGTGACCATGTCGCTCGAGTCCAGGCCCATGTAGGTCGAGTCCTGGTGCCAACTCACGAAGGCGTCGGAGTCGGGCTCCTTGATGAAGAGAACCGAGTTGAGCAACGACGTCGGGCGGTCCACCAACGAGGCGGCGCAGTCCAGGATCACGTCATGGGTGGCCAGGTCGGCCAGGAACGGCAGGACCAGGTGGGCGTTGTTGCGGTGTCCGGCGTGGAGGTCGTCGGGGAAGGCCCTCTCGGCGTCCACCAGGGCCCGGTGGAGTGCCGCGGCCTCGTCGGCGGTCAGGACGTCGATCGGCGCGACCCAACCGTGGTCCCGGTAGTGGTCCACCTGCTCGTCGGTGAGGATCGGCACGGGTCGAGACGCTAGATCGCCGGGCGGAACGGCGCGAGCGTGCCCGGGCAGAGCTCTGCCGGAGGCGTGGGACCTGATCTAGCCTCCGCAGATCCGGGGCCGGTGGTCCCGATCGAGGCAGGGGGGACCGATGCCTGACGTGGATCTGCCGTTCAGCCGCCGGGAGTACGCAGAGCGGCTGGACCGGGTGCGGAAATCCATGGATTCCCGCGGCATCGAGGTCCTGGTGGCCGCCGACCCGTCCAACATGTCCTGGCTGACCGGCTACGACGGCTGGTCGTTCTACACGCCGCAGGCCGTGGTCGTGACGGGCGACGACGAGCCGTGGTGGTGGGGTCGGCGCATGGACGCCAACGGCGCCCGCCGGACCGTCTACATGGACGAATCCCGGATCCTCGACTACTCCGACGACCACGTCATGTCCACCGAGCGACACGCCTTCGGGCAGTTGGCCGGGCTGCTCTGCGACATGGGCCACGGCTCGGCCCGGGTGGGTGTGGAGCTGGACAACTACTACTACTCGGCGGCCGCCCACCAGCACCTGTGCGCCGGGCTGCCCGACGCACAGGTGGTGGACGCCACGGCGCTGGTGAACTGGCAGCGGGGTGTGAAGTCCGAACAGGAGCTCGTGTACATGCGCCGCGGCGCCCGCATCGTGGAACGCATGCACGCCCGCATCCGCGAGGTGATCGAACCGGGCATGCGCAAGTGCGACCTGGTGGCAGAGATCTACGCCACCGGCATCTCGGGAACCGAGGAGTTCGGGGGCGACTACCCCGCCTTCGTCCCGATGCTCCCTACCGGAGCCGACGCCTCGGCCCCCCACCTCACATGGGACGACAAGCCCCTGCTCAGCGGCGAGGGCACGTTCTTCGAGATCGCCGGTGCCCACCGCCGCTACCAGCTGCCGCTCTGCCGGACCGTGTTCCTCGGCGAGCCGCCGGCTGAGATGCGTCGGGCCGAGAAGGCTGTCCTGGAGGGCCTGGATGCAGGCCTTGACGCGGCCAGGGCCGGCAACCGGGCGTGTGACGTGGCCCGCGAGTTCTTCGCCACCATGGAGAGTGCCGGCTTCCACAAGGAAGGGCGCTGCGGCTACCCGATCGGGATCAGCTATCCGCCCGACTGGGGGGAGCGGACGATCTCGTTCCGTGAGACCGACCAGACGCTGCTTGAGCCAGGCATGACCTTCCACTTCATGCCCGGCCTCTGGATGGACACCTGGGGCCTGGAGATCACCGAGAGCATCCTCATCGCCGATGACGGGCCCGCGGAGCCGCTCGCCGACGTCCGCCGTGGCATCGTCGTGAAGGCCTGAGGATGGGTACGCCACCGTCCCTCGGCCTGCGGGATGCCGACCTCCTGGACCGGACGCTGGAGATCCTGGAAGTCCTGGTCGCCTACGACACGATCGCCCTTACCCCGAACCTGGACATGATCGGGGACTGTCGGGACAGGTTCGAGTCGCTGGGGGCGACGGTGGTCCTGACCCACGACGGGACGCGCACGAAGGCCAACCTGTTCGCCACGATCGGACCCGACGTGGCCGGTGGGGTGGTGCTGTCGGGGCACTCCGACGTGGTGCCGGTGGATGCCGCCGACTGGACGACGCCACCGTTCACCGCCGATCGGAGGGGGGACCGGGTCTATGGGCGGGGTACGGCCGACATGAAGGGGTTCATCTCCTGCGTTCTGGCCATGGCCCCCGCCTACGCGGCGCTGGACCTGGTGAGGCCGATCCACGTGGCATTCACCTTCGACGAGGAGGACGGCTTCCACGGGGCACCGATCCTGCTGGCCGACCTGGTGGCCCGCGGGGTGCGGCCGTCCGCGGCCATCATCGGCGAACCCACCGGCCTGCGGACCGTCGGCGCCCACAAGGGCTGCTACGAGTACCGGACCACGATCACCGGACTGGACGGCCACAGCTCGGAGCCGGGCCGGGCGGTGAGTGCAGTGCACAATGCCAGCCTGTGGATCGGAGCGCTGATGGGCCTGGCCGACGACCTGGCCAGGCGGGCCCCGGACCCCAGCCCGTACAGCCCGCCCTCGACCACGTTCAACGTGGGCACCATCGAGGGCGGCCAGGGAAGGTGCGTGGTGGCCAACCGTTGCGCCTTCGACTGGGAGATGCGTCCCGTCCAGCGGTCCGACGCAGAGTTCGTGAAGGCCCGCATGGCCGACGTCGACGCCGAGCTGCTGGCCGGGATGCGTGCCGTGCACCCGGCGGCGGCGATCGAGACCGAGGTCGTGTGCGAGGTCGACGGCCTGGAATGGCTCGAGACCTCTCCGGCCCTGGACCTCATGCGGGTGCTGCTGGCCGACGAGGTGGCGGCCAACGACGACGTCCTTCCGGTGGACGTGGTCTCCTACGGGACGGAGGCCGGCCTGTTCCAGGCAGCCGGGATACCTGCCGTGCTGTGGGGGCCGGGCGACATCGGCGTGGCCCACCGTCCCGACGAGTTCGTCGACGTCGCCGACCTGGAGGCGTGCCTCGGGCTGCTGGCCCGCCTCGGCGACCACCTCGCCCGCTGATGGTCGGGACGACGGCCTGATGGCCCTGCCCCTGCTGGATGGCCGGGGGGTCTCGGCGTTCCACGCCGACGGGTTCGTTCCGGTCGACCGGTTGATCCCCGACGACGTGGTGGCCCCGCTGCACGACCGATTCGACCTGATGTTCCGCGGCGTGTTCGAGACCGGCGTCGCTCCAGACGAGGTCAACTGGCAGGAGGGGACCGGCGACCCGTCCCTCACCCGCCAGATCTGCAACGGGTGGCGGGCCGACCGCCTGGTGGCCTCGACCGTTCTCTCACCCGTGCTCGGTGAGGTGCTGGCCACCCTCGCCGGGTGGCCCGGCGCCCGGATCATCCAGGACAACCTGCTGTGGAAGCCACCCGGCGCCCGGTCGGTGGGCTTCCACCGGGACAACGCCTACCTGGCCTGGTACCGGCCGCAGGAGATGGCGACCTGCTGGATGGCGCTAGATCCGACCTCGGTGGACGGTGGGGCGGTCGAGTTCGCCCGCGGGTCGCACCGGTGGGCGACCGGAGACGACCCGCCGATGGAGTTCCACGCACCCCCGGACCATCGGGCGCCGATGGAGGCAGCGGCGGCCGCCGAGGGTGTGGACCCGGATCCGGTGCCGGTCGAGGTGCCGGCCGGGGGCGGCTCCTTCCACCATGGCTGGACGTGGCACGGCTCGGGTCCGAACCTGACCGAGGTGCACCGTCGGGTCCTTGTCCTCCACTGCGCCAGCAGTGAGGCGCGGTTCAACCGCCCTGGCTTCGGCGTTGGCAACGGGCCCGTGTACAGCCGCTACGCACACGAGGGGGACGATGCCATGGACGAGGCCCACTTCCCGATCCTCTGGCGGGACGACGGCTACCGGACTCCGGGTCTAGACAGTCTCACGGATCCGTTATAGGCTCTCACTCCCAGTGGTCGGGCCCGTGTCGTCGGGTCGGACCGGACGTCCCCCGCCGATCCGTCGAGCCGGAAGCAGGAGCGAACCATGACCCGCATGACCCCGAGCGAGGCCTTCGTCGAAACGATGGTTGCCAACGGCGTCACCACCATCTTCGGCATCATGGGCTCGGCGTTCATGGACGCCATGGACATCTTCGCCCCGGCGGGCATCACCCTCGTGCCGGTCGTGCACGAACAGGGCGCCGGCCACATGGCGGACGGGTACGCCCGGGTGAGCGGCCGCCACGGCGTGGTCATAGGCCAGAACGGCCCCGGGATCTCGAACTGCGTGACGGCCATCGCCGGCGCCTTCTGGGCCCACAGCCCGGTGGTCATGATCACCCCTGAGACCGGGACCATGGGCCAGGGCCTGGGTGGCTTCCAGGAGGCCAACCAGCTTCCGATGTTCCAGGAGTTCGTGAAGTACCAGGGTCACGTCGCCAACGAGAACCGGATGGCCGAGATCACAGCCCGGTGCTTCGACCGGGCCATGTCCGAGATCGGTCCCACCCAGCTGAACATCCCCCGCGACCGCTTCTACGGCGAGATCGATGTCGAGATCGCCGAACCGATGGTGCTGGACCGCGGTCCCGGTGGTGACGCCAGCCTTGACGAGGCCGCCGACCTGCTGGCCGCAGCCGAGTTCCCGGTCATGGTGTCCGGGGGCGGCGTGGTGATGGGAGATGCGATGGCCGATGCCATCGCCCTGGCCGAGCGCCTGGGTTGCCCGGTGGTCAACAGCTACCTGCACAACGACTCGTTCCCGGCCAGCCACCCGCAGTGGTGTGGTCCGCTGGGCTACCAGGGTTCCAAGGCGGCCATGAAGCTCATCGCCCGGGCCGACGTGGTCCTGGCGCTGGGCACCCGGCTGGGCCCGTTCGGCACCCTGCCCCAGCACGACATGGACTACTGGCCCGCCGACGCCAGGATCATCCAGGTCGACGCAGACCACAAGATGCTCGGCCTCGTCAAGAAGATCTCCGTCGGCATCTGCGGCGACGCCGGTGCCGCCGCCAGGGCCCTCGGCGACCGCCTGGCCGACCGGACGCTGGCCTGTGACGCCACCCGTGACGAACGGGCACAGGCCACCACAGACGAGAAGAAGGCCTGGGAGGACGAGCTGGACGAGTGGACGCATGAAACCGACGACTTCAGCATCGACATGATCAAGGAGGCCATCGACGAGGAGGGCAACTGGCTGCACCCCCGCCAGGTCCTCCGCGAGCTTGAGAAGGCC
>JAKURY010000041.1 GCA_022452145.1 Acidimicrobiales bacterium
GAATAGCCTCCGGCGGCCACGAACACGGCCCGCACCCCCCTGGCGGCAGCCGTGCGGATGATCTCCTCGTTTGCCGAGACGGGGGTGCAGACCACCAGGAGTTCGGCGCGGCCCTCGGGTAGGGCCTCGATGGACGGGAGCACGGGCCGGCCCAGCACGGATCACGCCTTCCTGCCAACTGCGAACCCCTCGCCCGTGTAGCCACAGGCCAGCACGTTGTGGAGGGTCACGAAGCCGAACTTGCCGGGGTGGTTGGACACCCCGGTGATCACCACGCCCCGGGGCTCGAACAGCGGAGCCAGGTCGCGGGCCATCAGGCCCCGACCCCGTCGTCTGCCACCTCGACCAGGGCGTCGACGGCCACCGCCAGGCCGTCCACCACGATCAACGGGTTCAGGTCGATCGACGCGACCGAGGGGTCGGCGGCCAGCGCACCCAGGGCGCGCAGGGTGTCGGCCAGGGCGTCGCGGTCCACTGCCGGCTCGCCACGGAAGGCTCGGAGCAGGGCCTGGGCACTTAGGTCGTCGATCAGGTCGTGGGCATCGTGGGCGTCCAGGGGCGCCAGGCGGAACGCCACGTCGGCGACCGCCTCGGCCAGCACGCCGCCCACGCCGAGCATCACGCAGGGGCCGAACTGGGGATCCCTGACCATGCCGGCTATCAACTCCCGGCTACCCCGGACCATGGTCGACACCAGGAGCTCCACGTCGCCGTCGTCGGGGGTGGCCGCGGCCAGCAGTTCGGTGGCTGCCGCCCGCACCTCGTCGGTCGAGCCGAGTGACAGCCTCACCAGGCCGCGCTCGGTCTTGTGGGCGATGGCATCGCCGCACAACTTGATTACGACCGGTAGGCCCATGGCCGCTGCGGCCTCCACTGCACCCTCGGGATCGGACGCGGTGGCCCAGTCGGACACGGCCACGCCGACGCCGGCCACCAGGCGTCGGGACCGCGCTTCGGAGAGCGTGCGGGTGGGTCCGGCCCCGGGGGAACTGCCTCTGCTGCCCGTCATCGGTAGAGAGTAGATACAAGACTCGGAGGCGGGGCAAAGCCAGGGATCCCATGGTGTGGCTCCGGACGGCCCCCGAACCGGCTTCCGACGACGGACCCGACTCCGAACTGCACTGTCCACTCGAGTGGTGCCGGGGGCATCGTCCTAGTGTCCCCGTGGTGGGAATGCACGAGTTGGACGCGGAGAACGAGGACCTCGTTCGGAGGGTCCTCGACTACGCACTCGATCAACTCGGGAGCGACCCTCCGCTGGACGGCCCCAGAAGCGCCGGGGAACTCCAGGCACTGGTCGGGGAGACGATCACCGCGACTGGGCTCGGTGGGGCCGAGGCGTTGCGCCGATTCGCCGACCACCTCGCACCGGCCTGCATCCCAACGGACCACCCCCGATACCTGGCCTTCGTGTCAGGCGCTCCGACCATGGCGGCCTCCGCGTTCGACCTCGTCGTCGGCTCCTCGTCTCTCTGCGGTTCCACCTGGCTGGACGGTGCCGGCATGGTCTTCGCCGAGAACCAGGCCCTGCGGTGGATCGCCGACCTGGCCGGCCTGCCGGACTCGGCCGGTGGATGCTTCGTCACCGGCGGCACTATGGGCAACCTCTCGGCGCTGGTCACGGCGCGCCATGACGCCGACCGGAAGCGTGCGGCGGCCGGAATGGGGCGCCCAGACCGGTGGGCCGTGGTTGCCGCCAAGAGCGCCCACTCGTCGATCGACTCGGCCGCCAGGGTGATGGACGTCGAGGTGATCCTCGCCGGGATCGACGACGACCAGCGGCTGCGAGGTGACGCCGTGGCCGAGGCCATTTCGGGTCGACCCGCCGGAACGGAGGTCTTCGCTGTCGCCGCGACGGCCGGCACCACCAACCTGGGAATCGTCGACGCCATAGACGGCATCGCCGATGCGTGCGCCGCGTCCAGCGTGTGGCTGCACGTCGATGGCGCCTACGGCGGTGCGGCGATGGCCGCTCCGTCGGTCCGCCACCGCTTCGACGGCATCGAACATTGCGATTCCCTGGTGGTCGACCCCCACAAGTGGCTGTTCTCACCCTTCGACTGTGCGGCCCTGCTCTACCGGAACCCGCCGCTGGCCCGAGAGGCGCACACCCAGCACGCCGGCTACCTCGAGCCGATCATCGACGACACGGTCTGGAACCCCTGCGATTACGCCAACGTGCTGACCCGCAGGGCACGGGGCATGCCGTTCTGGTTCTCGCTGGCCGTGTACGGCACGGATGCCTACCGGGACGCCATCGAGCACACCCTCGAGGTGGCCCGGGCGGCGAGGGACCTGGTCGTGGCTGCGGAACACCTCGAGCTCCTGGTCGAACCCGAGTTGTCGGTCGTGGCGTTCCGGCGCCGGGGCTGGGAGCTTGCCGACTACCAGGCCTGGTGCGATCGGTTACTGGACGACGGCACGGCAATGCTCACCCCGACGACTTTCGACGGTGGCGCCGCCATGCGGATCTGTGTCGTCAACCCGCGTACCACCGTCGAGGACCTGGAGGAGATCCTCGCCACGCTCGACCCTGTGGCCTGAACGGGACCGGCCGCGACGTCAGCCTGCCAGGGCGGCGTAGCCGGGCTTGACGGTGCCGTTGATGAGCTCGAGGCGCTCGTCGAACGGCAGGAAGGCGCTCTTCATGGCGTTGATCGTGAGCCACCGGAAGTCCTCGAGGCCCCAGCCGAAGGCATCGTTCAGCGCTGCCATCTCCGACGTCATCGAGACGCCGCTCATGAGACGGTTGTCGGTGTTGACGGTTATCCGGAAGCCAAGGCTACGCAGCAGCCCGATCGGGTGGTCTGCGACGTCGGCCACTGCCCCCGTATGCACGTTCGACGTCGGACAGAGCTCCAGGGGGATCCGGCGGTCCCTGACTATGGCGGCGAGGCGACCCAGTAGGGGCGTGCCGTCGGCCGCCTCCGTGATGTCGTCGACGATCCGAACGCCGTGGCCGAGCCGTTCGGCTCCGCAGAACTGGATGGCCTCCCATATGGACGCCGGGCCGAAGGCCTCGCCGGCGTGGATGGTGAAGTGGAAGTTCTCCCGCTGGAGGTACTGGAAGGCCTCGAGGTGGCGGGTGGGCGGATAGCCGGCCTCCCTGCCTGCGATGTCGAAGCCGACCACGCCATGGTCCCGGTAGCGCACGGCGGTCTCGGCCACCTCCATCGAGTCGGTGGACGTGCGCATGGCGGTGACCAGGGTCCGGATGGTCAACCCGGTCCCGTCCGAACCCTCTACGAAGCCGGCCAGGACAGCCTCGACCACCTCGTCCAGGGAGAGGCCGCGGGCGGTGTGGAGTGCCGGTGCGAAGCGGACCTCTGCGTACACGCAACCGTCGGTTGCCAGGTCGGCTGCGCACTCTGCTGCCACGCGGTGGCAGGCTGCGGCCGTCTGCATGACGCCGACCGTGTGCTCGAAGGTCTCCAGGTAGAGGCCGAGGTCCCGGCGGTCGGCCCCCCGGTGGAACCAGGTGGCCAGCTCGGCCTCGTCGGTGCTGGGCAGCCCGTCGTAGCCGACCTCGTCGGCCAGGGCGATGACGGTGGCCGGACGCAGGCCGCCGTCCAGGTGGTCGTGTAGAACGACCTTGGGGGCCTGCCGGATGGTTGCCGGATCCATGCTGTCCATGTTGCAGGCTATCCGGGGGCCATCGTGGCGGCCCGGGTCGCCAGCGGTCGGCGTTCCGGGGTGGATCAGCCGAAGCCGCGCAACGGCAGCCCGGGTCCCCGCTGGAGCCAGTTGTCGGCCCTGTAGTCGGCCGTGCCGTCGATGACGTGGAGGGTGTAGGCCAGCCGTGGCCTGGACGACGTGTTGGGGCCGCTCCAGTGGGGGAGCCGTCCGTGGAAGGCGATGAGGGTGCCGGAGCGGACCTCCATGGGCACCAGGGCGTCCATGTCGTAGGGGGAGGGGTCGTAAACGTCGGTCGTCGTGCCCGTGCCTTCCAGGCGGAACCGGGTCCGGACGTCGGAGAGATGGCCCCCGGGAATGGCCCACATGCAGCCGTTCTCGACCGTGGCGTCGTCCAGGGCGAACCAGAATCCGGTGACCGTCTGGGGGTCGGTCCAGAGGAACGAGTGGTCGCAGTGGCAGACCACCTCGCCTCCGATGCGGGGAGGCTTGAAGATGACCATGGACTGCAGCAGGAGTGGGTCGACGAAGCCCAGCTCGCCAACCAGGGCGGCCATGCTGCCGCTCCGCGAGAAGCGGTCGAATACCGGGTCCAGGTCGTGCATGGCGTGCCCAAGCTTGTTCAGCGCCTGATCCATGGGTACCAACAGCCGACCGTCGCCGTCGAAGGCGCCGTCCTCGAAGAACGGACGGACCACGTCGGCCGAGGTTAGGAACCACTCGTCCTGGGCGTGCGTCTGCTCGGTGGTGGAAAAGACGGTGGCCGCCCCCTCGGGAAGCCCGCCATCGGCGTATCCGGCCACCAGGTCGTCGATCCGGGTCCGCAGGTCGGTGAGCAGGCCCGGTTCGACGAAGTCCGGGAGCACCACGTAGCCGTCCCGATCCCATCCGATACGGGCGGCGGCATCAAGGACCGGTGGACCGGTCATTCCTGGCCGCGTCGGTAGCGCAGGCCGTTGGCCGCAGGCATGCGTAGGCGGCTGCCCGCGAATACCAGGACCAGCAGGGTCGCAAGGTGGGGGGTGATCGGCGGCAGTTCGCCCATGACCTTGTCGGTGACCGAGTACCACCACAGCAGGAGCGCGGCGGCCACGGCCAGCCCAACGGCGGACGTCGAACGGCGTCGCCATACAGCACGGACGGCCAGGGCGGCCAAGGCCACGCCGGCGACCAGGAGCAGGGCGTGGACGGCGGTCCGGTCACGGAGCTGCAGGGCGTCGGCGAAGCCGAAGAGCAGCGAGCCCACGAAGGCACCGACCGGCTGCCAGTTCCCGAAGATGACCGTGGCCAGGCCGATGAAGCCCCGACCCTGGGTCTGGGCCTCCCGGTAGATGCCGGTCTGCTCGATGACGATGAAGGCGCCGCCGAACCCGGCCAGCCCGCCGCTCACCACAACGGCCAGGTACTTCATGCGGTACACGTTGACGCCGAGGCTGTCGGCGGCTACCGGGTGCTCGCCGGCAGCCCGGATCCGGAGGCCGATGCTTGTACGCCACAGGATCACCACCGATGCCGGTACCAGCGCCATGGCCAGAAGCGTCGCCCACGAGACGTTGCTTGTTATGCCGGACAGCACGGCGGACAGGTCGGACACCAGGAACCATCCCCGGTCGTCCACCCAACTGAAGAGGTCCGGCGTGGACCATCCGAACAGGTCGCCCCCCGAGAGGAAGGGCAGGTCCATGTCGCCGACCGATTCGACCCTCGGCGACTGGGTGATGCCGCCTCCGGGCCGATCAGCGAAGACCTCACGGGACAGGAAACGGGCCAGTGCAGGAGCCAGGATGTTGATGGCCACGCCGGAGATGATGTGGTCCACGCCGAAGCCGACGGTGGCCACCGCATGGAGCAGGCCGCCGGCCGCGCCGCCGGCGGCCCCGATGGCGATGCCCCACCACGGGCCGAACTCGATGGCACCCCACGCCCCGAACCAGGTGCCGAGGATCATCATCCCCTCGAGGCCGATGTTGACCACGCCGGCCCGTTCGGCCCATATGCCTCCCAGGCCGGCCAGCAGGATGGGTACCGCCCGGCGCAGCGTGGCCTCGGCGGTGCCTGCCGAGATCAGGTCCGTGGTCTCGGGGCGGGCCAACTCCTGGGCGACCGATAGGGCCAGAACGAGGCCGAGCGCTGCGACCATCCAGCGC
>JAKURY010000042.1 GCA_022452145.1 Acidimicrobiales bacterium
AGGCGGTGGCCCTCCTGAACGAATGGGGAGCCTTCACGCTCCGTAAGTCGGTGGAGGATGTGGCCGAGGCTCTTGGGGTCAGCCGCTTCACCGTCTACAACTACCTGGAGCGGGCCGGCAGCGACTGAGCCCGACACGGCCTGCCGGTCGGCCCGCCGGTACGGTCCGGCGCCATGGCTGACGGCTCCCTCCCCGAAGACGAGCTGGCCCAGGTCGACGCTGTCGGTCTGGCTGCCCTGATCCGCGACGGGCAACTCTCGCCGGTCGAGGCCGTGCAGGCCACCATCGACCGCATTGAGCACCTAGACGGCGAGATCAACGCTGTCATCCACCGGCAGTTCGACCAAGCGCTAGCTCTGGCCGCCTCCCCCGACCTTCCCGACGGACCGTTCCGGGGCGTTCCCATGCTCATCAAGGACCTGTGGGCCACCGAAGCCGGACAACCCCACCACGGCGGTGTCCAGGCCCTGAAGGACGCCGGTTTCACCGCCGACGAAGACGCCAACCTGGTCACTCGGTACAAGGAGGCCGGGTTCGTGATCGTCGGCCGGACCAACACCCCGGAGCTGGGCCTGGTGGCCACCACCGAACCGACGTCCACCGGGCCGTGCCGGAACCCGTGGAACACCGGGTACAGCACCGGTGGCTCGTCCGGAGGGGCGGCGGCCGCGGTGGCGACCGGCATGGTGCCAGCGGCCAACGCCAGCGACGGCGGCGGTTCGATCCGTATCCCGGCCGCCATGTGCGGCCTGGTCGGGCTTAAGCCCTCGCGGGGACGGGTGTCCCAGGGGCCCCGCGAAGAGTGGAGCCTCTCTTGCCAGCACGTGGTCTGCCACACCATGCGTGACACAGCGACCATCCTGGATGCCTGCGCCATCCCGTTTCCGGGCGACGGCGTGGTGGCGCCGGATCATGGACGACCCTACGCGGACCGAGTCGGTACTGACCCGGGACGCCTCCGCATCGGGCTTATGGCCGACAACCACCGGGTGCCTACCCACGCCGACTGCGAAGGGGCAACCCGTCGGACCGCCGACCTGCTGTCCGACCTGGGCCACCAGGTGGTGGAGTCGCGACCCGAGGCGTTCACCCAGCTCAGCCAGATGAACGACCTGGCGTGGGCCTTCACCGTTCACTGGTCGACCGGTGCCGTGGTAAGCCTGATGACCCTGGGCGAGCAATTGGGCCGGGAGGTGACCGCCGACGACGTGGAGCCGGGAACCTGGTTCCTGGCCGAGCGCGGCCGAGACTGGACCGCCCCCGACTACCTCCGGGCCCAGGGGATCATCGGTCGCTGGCGCCGGAGCATGGCCGCCTGGTGGGAGGACTTCGACCTCCTACTCACCCCGACCACCGCCCTGCCCCCACCACGGCTCGGCGAGCTCACACCCAGCGACGACGACCCGGTCCGGGGATCCCGGGCGTCCATCCCCTACTCGCTATTCACCTCGCCGTTCAACACGTCAGGACAGCCGGCCATCTCTCTACCCCTCGGCTCCTCGGACGGCCTACCTGTCGGGGTTCAGCTGGTGGCGGCCTACGGCCGGGAGGACCGGCTGATGTCGGTGGGTGGCCAGTTGGAGCGGACCGTGGAGTGGTCGGCCGACCGGGCCCCTATTCACGCCTGAGGTCGTTCGTCGGGGACACCGACGGTGGAGTCAGGCGTCCAGGACGCTCGTTCCAGCTCCCTTGAGGTCGACCACCGGAGGTTCGGTAGACCACGGGAAGTTGATCCACCTGTCGGGGTGGCACCACAAATACTGGCAGTCGACCATCGACTGCGGCTTCTGGTAGAGCACCGCCTCCCGGACTTCGGCCACCTGGGCCAGCGCCGTCTCGCGGACTAGGGCCAGGGTGTGGCCGGTGTCGGCCACGTCGTCGACGATGAGGACGTGCGCTTTGTCGAGGTCGACCCAGTCGACGTAGGGCGGCAAGACCACCGGCAGGTCGAGGCGTTCATCGACACCGGTGTAGTACACCACGTTGATCACGTAGAGGTTTTTGACCGCCAGGGCGTAGCCCAGCGAGCCGGCCACGAACATGCCGCCCCGGACGATGGAGAGGATCATGTCCGGCCGGTAGTCGTCATCGGCCACCATCGTGGCCAGTTCCCGGACGGCGGTCCCGTACAGGACCCAGTCCATCTCCTCGCGTTCGCTCACCTACGCCCCCTGGTCGCGGTCGCCGCACGCTAGTCGGTCAGCCCGGCCTCAGTCGTAGGTCGCTCCGACCCGCCAGCAGCCGTCCTCGAGCACCACCAGGCGGGCCGTGTCGTCGGTGGTGACCACCTGCAGGCGGACCCGGCGGCGACGGCGGCCCGGATCCCACCAGCGCTCCTCCACCGGCCACGGTCCAGACCAGGTGGCCACGGCCAAGACCGGGTCTGCGGCCCGGTCGCCGAGCCGCAGACCGGCCGGGGGGGCCGACAGTCGACCCCGACCGTCGACCCGCACCATCCGGCCGTCGGCGTCGAACACCTCGGCCGGGGCCGGGTCGGCATGCACGGCGGCCGGGGCGGGAGCGGGCAACGACCCCGGCCAGGGGGGTGCGTCGTCCGGAGGCGCCACCTCCCGGCCGGGGCCAGACGGAAACGGCACCAGGACCAGTTGGTCGGCCGGGTCGCGCCCACCCCGCCACACCGGCACCCGCACTGCCCCGGGGCCGAGCAGGCCGGCCACCCGGGTCAGGCCCCGCTCAGCCCGCCCGTCGGCCGCTGATGCCCCGCCCCAGAAACCGGCCTGGTGGCCGGTAGCCGGAACCACCTCGTCGGGTACGAGAGCCAGGCGGGTCAGGCCCGCGGTGGGCCGTACGGACGGGGGCCCGTGCAACCACCCCTCCAGTTGCCACCGCACCCGGTCGGCCACCGCTAGGGGGCCCATGGGCCCCTCATCTCGCCACCGCCTCTCCAGTCGCTCCCCATGGGCCGTCTCCGCTTCGATCACCATCCGGGTACAGGACAGGCCTCGTCGGAGGAGACCGTCGTGAAACGACTGGGCCAGCGAACGGGCGACGAACGCCACCCGTTCGACCCGGTCCGCCGGCGGGTCCAGGTCGACGGCCACCGCCAGGTCACCGGACACAGGGCGACGCTCCGACGGGCGGTCCCCGGCCCCCGAGGCCAACCGGTGGGCGGCCAGGCCCTCAGCCCCGAACCGGCCGACCACATCGCCCACCGGGAGGGCGGCGAACGCCCCCAGGGTGACCAAGCCCAGTCGGGTCAGCACGTCAGTCAGCTCGGGACGGTCCAGTACCACCACCGGTTGGACGGCCAGAAACGTCCGGGTGGTGCCGGCCGGCACGACCAGCGACCCCATCCCGGCCCGGGCGGCAGCCCGGGCGGCCAGACCGGCGGCGAACGACCCGTCAGCCACCCCGACCCGACAGGTCGGACGTCCGGCTCCGGGGACGTCGGCCAGCGCCTCGACCACCGTCGTCGCCGTGCACTCCACCAAGTGGTCCTCCCCGTCGAAGAGACGACGAGGACCGCGGACGCCGAAGGCGCAGACGCCGGGCCGACGGGTCTCCACCCACGGGGTGATGTCACCCAGGGCGGCGACCACCGGCTCGAACCGACGGGCCTCCCGGGCCTCGTCGGATTCTAGGACGACCAGGTTGGGGCACCGGGCCTGGGCGTCGCGTCGGCGCTGGCCTCTGGCCACCCCGCAGGCCCGAGCCGACACCGAGGAAGCCCGGACCAGGCCCCCGTCGATTACCACCGCCGGCTCCTCCGGACCCACCCCGAGGGCGGCCAGCGGCCAGTCGGGGCACCAGACCACCAGGGTGCGGACCGGTCCAAACGCGGTATCGGCCACCGGATCACCCGGCGTCCGATGCCGCACCGTCAGGGCCGGGCAAGAACAGCTCGGACCGGCGACTCCCGGCCGCCACCCCCCGACCGTCGGCGACCACCTCAACCCGACGGGACCGCAGGCGGCCGTGGCCGTCGTCCGGGCCCGACCAGGTGCCGGTCAGCACCGTCAACCGCAGGTCGCAACGGTCGGGCCAGGGGTCATCCCCCACCCGGATCAGCACCGAGCCTCGCTCCCGACACCGGGCGGTCAGCCGTCGGACGACGATCCCCGACACCCGGTAGCCAGGGGCGACCAGTACCAAGTCCAGGGCAGCGACCAAGGCGGCGACCACCTCCCCCCACATACCGGGTGGTGGCGGATCGACTACAGCCAACCGTTGGAGGTCAACCCCGGCCTCGGCGGCTGAGGCCAGACCCAGGTCACGGTCGCCGACCACCGCAGCCCACGAGCCGGTGACCGTGGCGGCCGAGAGAAGGGCCAGAGCCAAAGAACGGGCACCCACACCGGAGATGCCGACCGTGGTCCCTCGCCGCAAGCCGCCGGGAAGTAGACCGGCCAGAGCCGGGGCCACCGGCAGGGTGCGGTCGACAGCCAGGACCGTCGGGCTGACCCGTCGAGCCACCTCGGCCAGGCCGGCCGCCCGGTCGGTCGACGGGCCGACGGGAGTTTCGGAAGGGAGCATGGACGCGAAAGCCATCTATCATAGTATCGAACATACGTTCGATTCCGGCAAGCCGGGCAGCCCAGTCAGCCAATCATGAGTACCAGCCCGAACATGGTGTAGAGCACCATCACGGCCAGCAGCGGGTACTGGCTGCGTAAGGCCACCGCAGGCTCGAAGGCTTCCACCGCCCGGTCGTGGGCCACCAGCACTCCCACCAGGTGGCCGACGACGATTGTGACGATCTG
>JAKURY010000043.1 GCA_022452145.1 Acidimicrobiales bacterium
ACTTCGTGGTGGTGGGGACCGACGGGCGGGTGCGGGTACGGGTCAGCGGCGGCCTGAACAGGTGGTTCGGCTGGGAGCTGAAGCTCTCCTTCCAGATGCGGGCCATCGTGACCCTCTCCGTGCTCTACGGGGCCTATATGGAGGAGATCTTCCGGGGCGGCATCCAGTCGGTTCCGCCGGGCCAGACCGAGGCCGGTCGGTCCCTGGGCCTCAACCGCCGCCAGACCATGAACTCGGTGGTCCTACCCCAGGCGATGCGGGCCATCATCCCGCCGCTCGGAAACGACTTCATCGCCATCCTGAAGGACACCTCCCTGCTCTCCGTGCTCGGCGTCCTGGAGATCACCCAGCGGGCACGCCAGTTCTCGGCCAGCACCTTCAAGTTCCGGGAGGGCTACTTCGTCGTGGCCTTCATCTACCTGCTCCTGACCCTCGGCCTGTCGCTCCTGCTGGGCATGCTCGAACGGCGGATGACCCGCGACCGGAAAGGAGAGCGCTGATGGACTACACCGTCGATACCCAGTCGGAACCGATGATCCGCCTGCGCGGCCTCTCCAAGACCTTCGACAAGACCATCCACGCCGTACGCGACATGGACCTGGACGTGGCCGAGGGCGAGGTGCTGGTCATCGTCGGCCCCAGCGGCTCGGGCAAGTCCACGGTGCTCCGCTGCATCAACCTGTTGGAGGTCCCGACCACCGGCACGGTCACCGTCGACGGATTCGAGTTGACCGACGCCTCGACCGACATCGACCACGTCCGGGCCGAGGTGGGGATGGTGTTCCAGCAGTTCAACCTGTTCCCCCACCTGACCGTGATCCAGAACATCACCCTGGCCCAGCGCAAGGTCCGCAACCGTTCCAGGTCCGAGGCCATCGACATGGCCAGGCGCCAGCTCACCCGGGTGGGCATCCCCGAGAAGGCCGACGCCTACCCCCGCCAGCTCTCGGGTGGCCAGCAGCAGCGGGTGGCGATCGCCCGCGCCCTGGCCATGGAACCCCGTGTGATGCTGTTCGACGAGCCCACCTCGGCGCTCGATCCCGAGATGGTCAAGGAGGTCCTTGACGTCATGCTGGAACTTGCCTCCGAGGGCATGACCATGGTGGTCGTCACCCACGAGATGGGCTTCGCCCGGGCGGCCGCCGACCGGCTGCTGTTCATCGACGAAGGGGAGGTCGTCGAGGTCGGACCGCCCGAGGAAGTGTTCGCCAACCCGGCGCAGGACCGCACCAGGGCGTTCTTCGACAAGATCCTCTACTGACTTGCCTGACAGTCTCGTGACCGCACCGGCCGTGGAACTCTCCGGCATCACCAAGCGCTTCCCCGGCGTCGTCGCCAACGACGCCGTCAACCTGAGGGTTGCCGAGGGAGAGATCCATGCCGTGGTGGGCGAGAACGGTGCCGGCAAGTCGACGCTGATGAAGATCCTCTACGGCATGCAGCCCGCCGACGAGGGCCGCATGCTGGTCGGGGGCACCGAGGTGAGCTTCGGGTCGCCAGGCGACGCCATAGACCACGGCATCGGGATGGTCCACCAGCACTTCATGCTGGCCGACAACCTCACCGTGCTGGAGAACGTCGTGCTCGGCTCCGAACCGCGGCGACGCGGCCTGATCGACCGCGAGGCAGCACGCCGGGACATCGAGGCGCTGGGTGCCTCGTACGGCCTGGACCTCCATCCCGGAGACCTCGTCGAGACGCTGGAGGTCGGTGAACGCCAGAGGGTCGAGATCATCAAGGTCCTCTACCGGGGTGCACGGATTCTCATCTTGGACGAGCCCACTTCGGTCCTCGTCCCCCAGGAGGTCGAGGAACTGTTCCGCAACCTCCGGGAGCTCAAGTCCCGGGGCCACACGATCATCTTCATCGACCACAAGCTGGGGGAGGTGCTGGCCATCGCCGACACCATCACGGTGCTGCGACAGGGTCGGACCGTAGCAACCGTCAAACCGGCCGACGTGACCGCTCACGAGTTGGCCGAGCTCATGGTCGGATCCGAGCTCCCGGTCCCCTCGACCGAACCACGGGCCGCAGACAGCCACGTCACCCTGGCCCTACGCGGCCTGTCGGTGGTCGACGGAAGCGGGCGACCGACGCTGGACCGGGTGGACCTGGAGGTGCACCGCGGTGAAATCGTGGGGGTGGCCGGGGTGGAGGGCAACGGCCAGGGAGAGCTGATCGAGGCGATCCTCGGGCTGCGTCAGGCCGTCGGTGGGGAGCTCCTGCTGGATGGCGAGGACATGAGTGGCTGGCCGGTGCGGCGACGTCGGGAGGCCGGCATCGGCTACGTGCCCGAGGATCGTCAACGCCGGGGGCTGCTGCTGGACGCCCCGCTCTGGGAGAACGCCATGCTGGGGCACCAGACGATGGCCCCCTTCGCCCGGGGAGCGCTCCTCGACCGCTCAGGCGCCCGGTCAGCCACGACACGGATCGTGCAGGACTTCGACGTCCGTACGCCGGGGATCGACACGTCGGCCCGGGCCCTGTCCGGTGGCAACCAGCAGAAGTTGGTCATCGGCCGGGAGATGGCCGCCTCGCCCCGACTGCTCATCGCCGCGCATCCCACCCGGGGCATCGACGTGGGCGCCCAGGCGTCGGTCTGGGAGGACCTGAGGGCGGCCCGACGCGACGGCCTCGCCGTGCTGCTGGTGTCGGCCGACCTGGAGGAGTTGATCGGCCTGGCAGACCGCCTGGTGGTCATGCTCCGAGGCCGCGTGGTGGCAGAACTCGACCCGGCCACCACCACTCCCCGGGTCCTGGGTGGGCACATGACCGGAGCCGACGACCAGAGCGCCACCCGACCATGACGGCGAGACGGATCCTCATGGCCATTGCGGCCCCGGTGGTGGCCGTCGTCTTCTCGGTCGCCATCTCCTCGGTCGTCCTGATGATCTCCGGAACCAGCCCCCTGGAGGCGTGGCAGGAGATGCTCTCCTACGGGACACGCCTGGAGACGCTGGTGGCTACCGCCAACCGGGCCACGCCCCTCTACCTGGCCGGTATCGCGGTGGCAATCGGGTTCCGGATGAACCTCTTCAACATCGGGGTGGAAGGCCAGTACGTGCTGGCCGCACTGCTGTCAGCCTCGGTGGGCGCAGCCGTCGACCTCCCGGCAGTACTGCACGTGGCGCTCATCATGGTGGTGGCGATGACCGTCGGTTCGCTGTTCGCCGGCGTGGCCGGCTACCTGAAGGTGACCCGGGGCGTTCACGAGGTGATCTCCACCATCATGTTGAACGCCGTTGCGCTGGCGGCCGTCGGCTACCTCCTGCGCACCTGGCTGATCGACGAGGCCGACACCAGCCTCAACATGAAGACGCCGGAGATCCCACCGTCCGGCCGGTTCCCCAACCTCAACGGCGTCGTCGAGACGGTGACCCGGGAGATCGGCCGGGGGCGCGAGCTCTGGGGCTTCCTGCTGGTGGCGGTAGTCGTAGGCGTGCTGTTCCACCTGTTCCTGACCCGCACACGGCTCGGCTACGACCTCAGGGCCACCGGGCTGAACCCGTTCGCCGCCGAGGCCTCCGGGGTGGACCCGCGGGCCACCGTGGTCCGGGCCATGCTGCTGTCTGGTGCGGTGGCCGGCCTGATCGGCCTACCGGAGGTCCTCGGCGACAGCTACAAGTACGACCTGGCGTTCACCCGGGGCCTGGGGTTCACCGGCATCGCCGTGGCCCTCGTGGGACGCAACCATCCGGCCGGGGTGGCGGTCGGTGCACTGCTCTTCGGCTGGCTGGACTCAGCAGCGCCCATCCT
>JAKURY010000044.1 GCA_022452145.1 Acidimicrobiales bacterium
GACTTCGCCAGCTGGTTCAGCGCCCAGCCCATGTTCGACCAGGTCCTGCGGGACCAGCCCGACCTGCTGGACTGACCGCCGGAAGGTCGGGGTCAGCCCCTGACGAAGGGTAGAGCCACCACGATGGCGGCGACCTCGGTTCCCCGCTGGTCCAGGGCCACCACGTCGCCGGGAACCAGTTCCAGGGTCAGGAAGGCCATGGCGATGGCGGCGGTGCGAAACCCGGTCGACCACCGACGGTCAGGGTACAGGTGGGTGTGCGTTTGGCCGGTTTGGCCGGATCAGGGTCGGATAGATCTATTTGGACCGGTGGGCTGGCCCTGCCTGGCTCTGTCCCCGGGGTGCGTCAGGCCTACGTGTTGGTGGATTCGCGGATGTGGCGTTCAAGCCACTCCCTGGAGACCATCCCGGCCTTCGTATCGATGATCGTTCCGTCGGGGCCGATGAAGAACGTCGTCGGGGTCGTCATCACCTCGAAGTCGAGGCTGGCGCTGCCGTCACGGTCCATCAGGAACGGGTAGGTGAGGCCGTGGCGGGAGATGAAGTCCGTGATCACCTGGTCGCTCTCCCGGACGCTCACCGAGAGCACCGTGAAGCCCTCGTCCCTGTGGTTGTCGTAGGCCGCCCGCAACTCGGGGGCACTGGCGGTGCAGACCGGTCAATAACTGTGCATGAACGTGACGGCGACCGGCCGGCCCAGGTAGTCGCTCAGGGCCACAGGCTCACCGTCGACGGTGGTGAGCTCGAGGACCGGGGCGACGCGCCCAGCGGCCGGCTCGGATCCGCAGCCCACGAGGAGGAACCCTCCGACGACGATGGACGCCGAGGCGATGACCACCCGACGGGCGTGCACCGCTCGTCGTACCTTCCCCCGCCGTTTCTCCCGGCGTGCGCTCCTCTGCTGCGTCGGTTCGGTCATCGAATCATCCCGGGTTGACAGTAGGGGTCGTTCCCCGTCCACGCCATCGCGACGCGGTGGCCGACCGCGGTGGAGTCGCGGGCTCCGGTCAGGAGCCGTGTTCGACGCCGTAGCCCGCCAGCCCGATGGCGGCGATGACGGCGTCGTCCGAGACGGTGCCGGCGACCTGGACTTCTCTCCGGTCCACCGTCACGACGGCGGAGTCGACCTCCGGAACCGCCGCCAGGGCCTCCTCGATGGCCCTCTTGCAGTGGTCGCAGGAGATGTCCGGAACGTTGAACACCCGGTTCGTCATCTGGTCGTCCTCTCGTGGTCAGTCATTGAAGCCGTGTCGTGGGTGGCCGTCGGGCGGCGGTAGCCGTCGAACCGGCGCAGTCGGAGCGAGTTGGTGACCACGAACACCGACGAGAACCCCATTGCCCCGGCGGCGATCATCGGGTTGAGGATGCCGAGGGCGGCTAGCGGGATGGCTGCGGTGTTGTAGGCGAACGCCCAGAAGAGGTTGCCCTTGATGGTGGCCAGGGTCTGTCGCGAGAGTGCGATTGCATCGGCAACGGCTCTCAGGTCGCCTGAGACGATCGTGAGGTCCGACGTCTCGATCGCCACGTCGGTTCCGGTGCCGACGGCGATGCCGAGGTCCGAGCGTGCCAGCGCCGGGGCGTCGTTGATGCCGTCACCGACCATTGCCACCACCTGGCCCTCGGCCTGGAGGCGCTGGATCTCCGCGTCCTTGTCCTCCGGCATCACCTCGGCGACGACCCGGTCGATTCCGACCGCCGATGCCACGGCCTGTGCCGTCCTGGCGTTGTCTCCGGTCAGCAGCGTCACGTCGAGGCCCAGGTCCCGGAACGCGGCGACCGCTTCGGCGCTCGTCGGCCTGATCCGGTCGGCCACGACCAGGACACCTCGGGCCGTGCCGTCCCAGCCTGCAAGGACGGCCGTGCCGCCCGTGTCCTCGGCCTCGGCCATGGCAGCGAGGAGGCCTTCGTGGACCTCGTCGAACAGCTGGATTCGCCCGACGACCACCTCGACGCCGGCGACAGTGGCCTGTACTCCCAGCCCCGGGAGGTTCTGGAAGCCGGAGACCGGCTGGATGTCGGGTGCCGCGGCGACGATCGCCTCTCCTACCGGGTGCTCGGATCGGGACTCGACGGAGGCGGCCCGTTGCAACACCTCGCTGCGATCCGTCCCGAGTGCCGCCGTGACCGACACGAGCTCCATCCGACCCTCGGTAACGGTGCCGGTCTTGTCGACCACGAGGTGGTTGACCTGACGGGTCGCCTCGAGCACCTCGCCACCCTTGATGATCACCCCGAGGGATGCGCCACGACCCGTGCCGACCATGATCGCGGTGGGGGTGGCGAGGCCGAGCGCACAGGGGCAGGCGATTATCAGGACGGCGACCGCAGCCGTGAAGGCCTCGCTTGCCGGACGTCCCGCTACGAGCCAGCCGATGAGGGTCACCCCGGCGATTCCGAGCGCCGTGGGGACGAAGACGGCCGATACGCGATCGGCGAGTCGCTGCACGGGGGCGGTGGACGCCTGCGCCTCGTTCACGAGGCGCATTATCTGGGCCAGCTTCGTGTCGCCACCGACCCTCACGGCCTCGACGGTCAGCGAGCCGTTGCCGTTGATGGTCGCACCGATCACCTCGTCACCGACTCCGACCACGACCGGCACGGGCTCGCCGGTGATCATGGAGGCATCCACGCTGCTGGCTCCGTCCACCACCAGGCCGTCGACGGGGACCTTCTCGCCCGGTCGCACCACCAGCCGCATGCCGACCCTCAGGTCATCGACGTCGATCGTGGTGCCGTCCTCGAGCCGGGCAGTGCTGGCGCCGAGGCCGGCGAGTGCCCTGATGGCGTCTCCGGACCGGCGCTTGGCACGGGCCTCGAACCACCGGCCGAGGAGGATCAGCGTGACGATGACCGCGGCCGTCTCGAAGTAGACGTGGCCATCGACGGCGAGGAGGGCGACGGCCGACCAGGCCCATGCCGCTCCCGTACCCATCGACACGAGGGTGTCCATCGTGGTCGAGCCGTGGCGGAGGTTGCGCAGCGCCGTCCGGTGGAACGGCCAGCCGACCCACCAGACCACGGGGGTTGCAAGGGCGGCGACCACCCACTCCCACCCTCCGAACTGGAGGGTCG
>JAKURY010000045.1 GCA_022452145.1 Acidimicrobiales bacterium
TCTCGCCGTACCGGAGGTCCTGCACCCGGTCCAGGGCCAGGTGCAGGGACGGCTTGAGCAGGTTGTTGGCGTGGTCCGCCGATGGGTCCTCATCGAACCAGGTCACGATGGCCGCGTCGTAGGCCGCCGTGTGGGCGAAGGCCGATCGGGCCAGCCGCCGTCGGGTGGCGTCGGACAGGGAGCCGACGGCCCGGAGCTCGTCGAGGACCGGCCGGTAGTCGGCCGGGTCGACGACCACGCCCACGAGGGCGAGGTAATTGGCCGCTGCCCGGACCATGGTCGGCCCACCGATGTCGATCAGCTCGATCCCGGGGTCCGACGTGAACGGGTAGAGGTTCCCAACCACCAGGTCAATGGGCACGATACCCCTGGCTTCCAGATTGGCCAGGTGCTCGGGATCGGATCGGTCGGCCAGGATCCCACCGTGAATTGCCGGGTGCAGCGTCTTGCCCCTGCCCTCAAGAATCTCCGGGGCCCCGGTAACCTCGCCGCCCTCCACCACGGGCACGCCCTCGTCGGCCAGGCCCGAGGCCGTACCCCCGCTGGAGACCAGCTCCCCCCCCGCTTCGACAAGCCCGCGTGCCAGGTCTGCGATACCGGTCTTGTCGTGGACGGATAGCAGGGCTCGCTTCGGGACGGGGCTCACGCCGGGGCTCCCTCGGGGGCGGCGGCCTCCATGGGTGTTTCCCCGGCCAGGATCAACCGGATGGTGTCGACGTAGAGGCGTCGCTCCACCACCTTGATCCGCTCGTGGAGGGAGGCCTCGTCGTCGTCGGGCAACACGGGCACGGTCTCGTGGGCCAGGATCGGCCCGCTGTCCACCTCCAGGGTGGCCCGGTGCACCGTGCAGCCGCTCACCGTGGCACCGTCGGCCAGGGCATCGGCTACGGCATGCCAGCCCGGGTAGGCGGGGAGCAGCGCTGGGTGGGTGTTCAGGATGCGACCTGCGTACCGGTCGTACACGGGTTGGCTCAAGATGGTCCCAAATCCAGCCATTGCCACCAGGGTGACGCCTCGCTCCTCCAGGAGGTCGGTCAGGCGCAACGTGTAGCCGTCGCGGTCGAAGTCGTCGCCGAAGCTGTCCCGGCAGACCACCACGGCCTCCACATCGTGTTCGGCCGCCTTCTCCATGGCAGGGCAGGGACGGTCTGAGACGACCAGGGTGATCGGCAGGCCAGCCTCAACCATGGCATCCAGGATGGACCCGGTCCCTGATACCAGCACCGCCAACGACATGTCGGCGACCGTACCAGCGGGTCACCGTGGCCCGACCGTGGGTTCGCCGGTCCGGAGGTGGCCCGGTCGTCCGGACGCGTAGCCGACAGGCCCCCGAGCCAACCTGATGCGTAGCCGGTTGGCTCCTAGAGTTCGGCGACGATGTCGGCCATCAGTTCCCCGGCCTCGGTGGGGTTCAAGCCCACCCGAACCCCTGCCTCGCGGAGGGCGTCCATCTTGGCCGCCGCCGTACCCTTGCCGCCCGAGACGATGGCTCCGGCGTGTCCCATCTTCTTGCCGGTTGGGGCCGTCACGCCGGCCACGTAGGCCGAGATGGGCTTGGTCATCCGGGTGGCGATGAACTCGGCGGCCTCTTCCTCGGCCGAGCCTCCGATCTCGCCGATCATCATCACAGCCTTTGTGTCGGGATCGGCCTCGAAGGCCGCCAGGCAGTCGATGAACGACGTGCCGGGCACCGGGTCGCCACCGATGCCGACGCACGTCGTGCAGCCGATGCCCTTCTCCTTGAGCTCGTACAGCGCCTGGTAGGTGAGTGTGCCGGACCGACTCACTATGCCAACCGGACCGCCGGGCAGGGCGATGTGACCGGCGGTGA
>JAKURY010000046.1 GCA_022452145.1 Acidimicrobiales bacterium
CTGGGCCGGTGCACGCCAGGAGATCACCGAGATCACCGAGGCGTCCGCCCGCGAGGCCGGTGAGATCATTCACGACGAGGGCGACGCCCATGAGCGCATCCTGGCGTTCCTGGACGATCTCAAGGTGCTGTAGGAGGTCATCATGGGAATTTCGAAGATTTGGGTGTTCGGCGAAGCCACCGAGGCCGGTGCCACCGCCTCCACGCTAGAGATGCTGACCAGGGCCCGCGATCTGGCCGACACCGTCGAAGTGGTCATGTCGGGTGACGCCGCATCCGTGGCCGGTTCGCTGGGTGCCCACGGAGCCACCACCGTCCACACCATCGGCGACATTGAGGGAGCGCTGGCCGGTCCCCGGGTGGCCTCGGCCATCGCCAGTGCCGTGGAGGCGGGTTCCGGTCCAGACGTCCTGCTATGCGCCACCTCCTACGACGGCCGCGACGTGGCCGGCCGCCTGTCGGCCAGGATCGACCGCCCGGTCATCACCAACGTGGTTGATCTGGCAGTCGACGGCGACCGCCTGCTGGGCTGCGAGCCGGTCTTCGGCGGGACCACCGACGTGACCACCGGCTTCACTGACGACGGCCTGGCTATCTTCCTGGTCCGTCCCAAGTCATTCACTGCCGAGGAGTCGGGCGGCGGGCTGGCTGACGTGGCCGAACTGGCTGTCGGCGAGCTCGGCAACACCGGGGCGGCCACTGTGCGCGAGCGCTTCGTCGAGGAGAGCAGCGGTCCTAAGTTGGACGAGGCGACCGTCGTGGTCTCCGGCGGTCGGGGTCTTGGCGATCCTGAGAAATACGAGATGATCGAGTCGCTAGCCAAGCTGGTGAAGGGCGCCCCCGGGGCGTCACGGGCCGTGGTGGATGCCGGCTGGGTGCCCTATTCGTACCAGGTGGGCCAGACCGGCAAGGTCGTCAAGCCGACCGTCTACCTGGCCTGTGGCATCTCCGGTGCCACCCAGCACCTGGTGGGTATGAAGGGTTCAGCCAACATCATCGCCATCAACAAGGACGAGGAGGCGCCGATCTTCGGCGTGGCCGACCTCGGCATCGTGGGCGACGTGCACAAGGTCCTGCCCAAACTGATCGAGGCGCTCCAGGCCCGAGGCTGAGGGCCGCCGGCCGTCGGGGCAACCGCTCCGACAGCCCGGATCAACCGGTCGGGTCCGCGGCGTCCCGGGCGTCCAACGCCCACGCCAGCCCGTCGGCCGGGTCCTCGACGGCTATCAGCAGATGCCAGCCGGTGGGCGGCGTTCCGTCGTCCCACCGCCACCATCGGAGCTCAGCGACCGCTCCTCCCAGATCCTCCCCGGCGGGGGGCCAGGCCTCGTCCAGGCCGGTGAGAGCCGCCGCGCACCACCAGGCTTCGAAGCGGCCCCGGGCCATGCCCCGACGCCTGCCGTGGGCGCCTCCTGATGCCCCGGCCCACGCCAGCAGCCCTAACGCCTCATCGACCGGCAACCTGTGGTGGCGACCGGGACGCCCGCGGAGCGAGGCCACGGCCTGAGCTGCGGTTCCCCGGACGGCAGCGACCCTCCGAAGGCCGTTGGACTGCTCGGCCCATACAGCGGTCAGGTCCCCGAGGGCGGCCAACCCGGG